>CAWVEX010000055.1:0-9210 GCA_963928415.1 Bacillota bacterium
TAGAATTACTGCAATGTTTGGAACACATACACATGTACAAACTGCAGATGAAAAAGTACTAGAAAAAGGGACAGGATATATTACAGATATAGGAATGACAGGACCTGAAAAATCTGTTATAGGAATGGATGTACAAGCTTCACTTAAAAGATTTGTAACATCCTTGCCTGAAAAATATAAATTAGCAGAAGGAAATTGTATGTTAAATGGAGCTATATTTGACATAGATGAAGAAACATTTAAAACTAAAAAAGTATATAGAATTAATGTATAATTTTGTCAAAAAATGTCGATAAAAAGTTCCAAAAATTGTTAAAAAAGACTAGACATTTTTATCCTAATGTAGTAAACTATACTTGTAATTACAAAAAACAAATATAAGAATTAGGAGGAAAAATGGAAGTGTTAAAAATTTCATCAAAATCAAATCCAAACTCAGTAGCAGGAGCTATAGCTGGGATGGTAAAAGAAACAAAAAAGGCAGAAATGCAAGCAATTGGAGCAGGAGCATTAAATCAAGCTGTAAAAGCAGTAGCGATTGCAAGAGGTTTTGTAGCTCCAACAGGAGTTGACCTTGTGTGTATACCAGCTTTTGCAGAAGTACAAGTAGAAGGTGAGGATAGAACAGGAATTAGACTGATTGTTGAATCAAGATAATTTAAGTGCATAAATAATATATAGGGGGCATATATTAAGCATTTTATAAAAATAAAATGCTCATATATGCTTATTTTTTTGAAAAAGATAAATTTAATTAAGAAAATACTTTTTATAAAAGATTAAAAAACATACTTATATTTTTAGATAAGTATTTAAAACAAAGTCTTGAAAATAAAATAATTTTATTATATTATAATTAAGAAATTTATTCTTATTAAAGATTATATATTGAATTTATTAACTAATTAACTAGGAGAGTTAAATGAAAAATAACAATGTTTTCAAATATATATTTATAGTTTTCATAATTGCTTTAATTATAGGAACAATATATGTTTTATATAATCAAAATATTGAAAAAGAACAAGTAGAAGAAAATAATGTCCCTAAAGAATCTCAGGTTGAAATGTTAGATGGCTTAACTATAGGGTTATGCAATTATGATACGATGAATCCACTTTTAACTAATAATAAAGAAATTATTAATTTGAGTAAAATAATATTTGATCCATTATTAAATATTACGTCAGATTATAAAATAGAGTATTGCTTAGCAAAATCTTGTACTAAAAAAGATGATTTAACTTATGAAATAAAACTAGATACATCTATAAAATGGCAAGATGGTAGTAGTTTAATTGCAAGAGATGTTAGCTTTACAATAGATAGATTAAAAGAAAGAAATACTGTATATTCTGCAAATGTAGCAGAAATATCTAGTGTAGAAACTCCAGATACTGAGACAGTAATTATTCACTTAAATAATCCTGCAAATTACTTTGAATATAATTTAACATTTCCAATCCTTTCAAGTATGTATTACATGAATGAAAATTTTGAAACAACTAATAAAATTCCAATTGGAACTGGTATGTATAAAATAGCAAGTATTGATGATAATACAATTTTACTTACAAGAAATGATAGATGGAGATTTATTAAAGAAAAAACACCAAAAGCTCAATCAATATCAATTAAAAGATTTGGTACTATGGGAGAAATATATAATAGTTTTAAGCTTGGAAATATTGATATAATAAATACATCTCTTTTAAATTATACTGATTATGTCGGAACAAGAGGTTATAATAAAAAAGAATATAAAGGAAGAAATTATGATTATTTAAGCTTAAATTGTAATGATATTATTCTTCAAGATAAAGCAGTAAGACAAGCTATTAATTATGCAATAGATAAAAATACTTTAATATCAACTGTATTTTCAAATAATTATTATGTAGCTAATTCTCCACTGGATTATGGAAGCTATTTATATAATAGTGTTGGAGAAATCTCATTTGATCAAGAAAAGGCAAAAACAACTCTAGAGCAAGCTGGATGGTCATTTACAAATAATAAATGGCAAAAAAACATAAATGGTCATGTAAGAAGACTTACTTTATCTTTAATAGTCTCAGAAGAAAATAATGATAGAGTAAATGTTGCAAATGAAATTAAAAGGCAATTAGGAAACATTGGCATAACTGTAAATATTACAAAAGTTTCGAATGATAAATATTATGAATATTTAAATGACAAAAATTATCAAATGATATTAACTGGAGTTACTAATTCAGTAAATCCAGATTTGACATATTTTTATGGTGATGGTAATTTAGCTAACTATAATAATGATGATGTCAAATCAAAATTAAATTCATTAGATAATTATTCTGATATTCAAAAAGTTGTAAATGATGAAGTTCCATATATAGGACTCTACAGAAATAAAAGTACATTAATATTAAATGCAAATGTTGGTGGAAATTTTACACCAAATAGTTATAATATTTATTATAACTTCAACGAATGGTTTAGACAAAAATAAAATCGAAAAAATGTTTGTAAAAATACTTGACAAATTTTTATTGTAGTATATAATAAATGTCGTACAAACAAATGTTTATTATTAGGAGGAAAATTATGAGTACAGAAAAGGCAAATTTAGAAAAACAAAAGGCATTAGAAGCAGCATTAGGACAAATAGAAAAACAATTTGGAAAAGGTTCAGTTATGAAACTTGGTGAGTTTAAAGCAATGAATGTTGAAGCTATACCAACAGGAGCTTTAAGCTTAGATATAGCATTAGGAATTGGTGGTATTCCAAAAGGAAGAATTATAGAAGTATATGGTCCTGAATCATCAGGAAAAACAACTTTAGCACTTCATATGATAGCAGAAGCACAAAAACTTGGAGGAGAGGCAGCATTTATTGATGCAGAACATGCTTTAGATCCAGTTTATGCTAAACATTTAGGAGTAGATATAGATAATTTAATAGTTTCTCAGCCAGATACAGGTGAACAAGCTTTAGAAATAGCAGAAGCATTAGTAAGAAGCGGTGCAATTGATATAATAGTAGTTGACTCAGTTGCAGCTTTAGTTCCAAAAGCAGAAATTGATGGAGATATGGGAGATGCTCATGTAGGCTTGCAAGCAAGACTTATGTCACAAGCATTAAGAAAATTAGCAGGTGTTATTAATAAATCTAATAGTGTAATAGTATTTATTAACCAATTAAGAGAAAAAGTAGGAGTTATGTTTGGAAATCCTGAAACAACACCAGGTGGAAGAGCACTTAAATTCTATGCATCTGTAAGGCTAGATATAAGAAAAATAGAAAATATTAAACAAGATGGTGAAGTTGTTGGAAATAGAGTAAGAGTTAAAGTAGTTAAAAATAAAGTCGCTCCACCATTTAGAGAGGCAGAATTTGATATTGTTTATGGAAAAGGAATATCAAAATCTGGTAATATATTGGATTTAGGTATTAATTTAGGATTAGTAGAAAAAAGTGGTTCTTGGTTTGGATATAATGGTACAAGAATTGGACAAGGTAGAGAAAATGCTAAGAAGTACTTAGAAGATAACCCAGAAATTATGAAAGAAATAGAAGAAAAAATTAGAAATAACTTTAATGAAGCATTTGAACAAAGCTTAGGTGATGAAGTTGTTGATGAAGAACAAGACTTAGAACCAGAAGATGATGAAGAGTAATTTTACTTTTTATATAATGCATAAGAATAATAATTAATATATTGAGGAATTAAAATGTACAGTATAGAAGATTTAGATTTTGCTAAAAATAAGATATTAAAATATATATTTTATAAAAAAAGAACTGAAAATGAAGTTAGACTTAAGTTTAATAAAGTAATTGACGAAGAATTATTAGAAGATGCAATAGAGGAACTTAAAGAAAATGGATATATAGATGATAATAAATATATTCTAAGAGCTATAAATGAATTTATGGCTCTTAAGAATTTATCTATTAAAGAAATTAAATACAAGCTTATGTCAAAGGGCATTAATAGAAATTTATTAGATAATTATATATCTAATAATAAAGATGCTTTAATAGAGTATGAATTAAAGTCTGCAAAAAATATCGCAATAAAAAAGTCTAATTTAGAAAAAGAAGAAATAAAAAATTATTTAATAAAAAAAGGATATAATTTAGATAGTATTGAAGAAGCTCTTAATTAAAATGATTAAAATAATTAAAAATATGTTTTTAGGACAAAATGAAAGGACTATATAATGCAAAATGTATTTACACTAGAAATTAATAAATATAAAATAAAATTGGAAAACTTTGAAGGTCCACTTGATTTACTATGTCATTTAATAGATGAAAACAAAATGGACATATATGATATATCTTTAAGTAAAATTACTGACCAATATATTGAATACATTAATATGGCAGAAAAAATGAATTTGGAAGTTACTAGTGAGTTTTTAATAATGGCATCAAATCTTTTATATATAAAATCTAAAAAATTACTTCCAAGACAGGAAGAAGAAGAGGAAATGCTATCTGAAGAAGAACTTATTAGAAGAATAATAGAATATAAGCAGTATAAAGAAATAACTAATAAATTTAGAGAAATGTACAGTGCAAATAACACAAGGGTATTTAGGCTACCAGAAGCAATTAAAGTACCTAAAAGAAAAGATATAGATATAAAATTTACTTATAAAGATGTATATGATACATATAAAAGTATTTTAAATAAAAATGCAAGTAAAATAAATCATAATGCTAAAAATATTGAAAAAATAGCTATAGTAGAAAATTATACTGTAGGAGATTCTGTAAAAACAATGTTTAGAGCATTAATAAAAAATAAGCATTTTACATTTAATAAATTATTTTCACTTAAAAAATGCAAACCACAAGAAGTTGTAACAGCTTTTTCAGGGCTTTTAGAAATGTCAAGAAGAAGTAAAGTAGAAACATCACAAGAAGAATTATTTGGAGAAATTGAAGTTAATAAAAAAGAACATAAAGTAAAAATAATTTAACAAAAATAGTATATAGAGTAAAAAAATGGAAAAACTATTATCAAGGAGGAGTTCTTGTGATAGTTTTTCTTTTTATACTATTAACAATATTAGTATTATTTATAGCAATCATATCAACTGCAAATATAAAAATAATAATTCAAAATATAAGAATTGAAAATATAGATTTAGCTTTAAAAATATTAAATATATTAATATATGAAAAAGATGATAAATTAAAACTAGATTTTTTAGACTATTTTAAATTTAATTTAAAAATTAAGCTACTTGTATTTTCAAAAATACCAGTATTATCAATAAAACTAGATAATATAAAAGTAAAAAAATTAATGCTTAAGCAAATAGAAAAAGAAATTAAAAATAATAAAGATATAAATGAAGATAAAAAGAAAGCAAAAGAAATATCTAAAAAATTAGTTCCAGCATTAAATTTTAAAAAAACTAATTTAAATATAAAACTTGGAACAGAAGATGCAGCTTTAACTGCAATTGTTAGTTCAATTATAAGTATATTTATTGCATTAACTCTTTCATATGTAGCTGATGTAAAAAAATACAAAAATTATAAATATAAAATAACACCAATTTATTTAAATGAAAATGTATTTTTTTTACAATTTAGTTGCATAATAACTAGTAAAATATTACATATTATAAAAGTAATGTGTAAAAAGAAGGAGGAAAAAATATGAGTGAATACCCTATAGAAGGATTAATGAATACTGCAATGAGCAGTATTAAAGAAATGGTAGATGTTAATACTATTGTAGGAGACCCAATACAAACATCAAATAATGTTGTAATTATTCCAATATCTAAAGTAAACTTTGGATTTGCAGCAGGAGGAACAGAATTTAATGGAAAGACAAAAGATCAAGTAAAAAAAGAGCAGGAACAATTAAGTGAGAGGCTACCATTTGGAGGAGGATCTGGAGCAGGAGTTAGTATATCTCCAATAGCTTTTATTGTAGTACAAGCAAATGGAGTTAAATTACTTCCTGTAGAACATTCTTCTTCAATAGACAAGCTTTTAGATTTAGTCCCTGACTTAGCAGATAAATTAAGTGAAATGCTGGGAAAAACAATGGATGGAATTAAGCTTAATAAATTACAAAAAGAAGCTATGAAAGATGGAAAGAATAGTGAAGTAAAAATAACTACTACTCCTACTGGAACTACAACTGAAGTAAAACAAAAACCAAGAGTAGAGCCAGATTATGATATAGAGTATGATGAAACGGATATGTAAAATGTTAAATAATGGAATAAAATATCTTAAAAAAACTTGACAAAATGTATAAAAATGAAGTATAATTAATATACTATTAAGAGCAATTTTATTATTGCTAGTCGGAAATCCTCTGCCGTGAGTGAGGAAATTTACATTAGGAAAACTTCTGCCTTAAGTGGAGAGATTTACATTAGGAAATCCCTTGCCTTAAGTAGGGAAATTTAAAATAACAGGGTATAGAAATATATCCTGTTTTATTTGTAAAGGAGAATTATGGTAAAAAAGGAAACACTAAAATTTTATATTGTAAAAAGAATATAATAATGATAAAATTATATCATCAAAATATAATGAAATAAGCTAATAATTCATAAAATGCAATATCAAAATTTTAATATATAAAGGAGGCAAGACTTGATAGAACTAGAAAATATATTAGGTAAAGAAAATGTTAAATACAATGAACCAATGAGCAAACATACCAGCTTTAGAGTTGGTGGAAATGCAGATATATTTGCTATAGTGGATTCAGAAGAAAATCTTACTAAAGTTATTAAATTAGCTAAAAAATCATCTATGCCAATAACAATAGTAGGAAATGGTACAAACTTGCTTGTAAAAGATGGAGGAATAAGAGGCTTAGTTATAAAATACATAGCAAATGATTATACTATCATGGATACAGAGGAATTAAAGGATAAAGTAGATTTAGATAAAGATAGCGAAAATAACAATAAAAGTAAAATAGTTACAGTTTCATCAGGTATGACAAATGCAAGGCTGGCTAAAATATTACTAGATAATAGTCTTTCTGGATTTGAATTCTTAGCAGGAGTACCAGGAACTATAGGTGGAGCTTTAGTTATGAATGCTGGAGCTTTTGGAGGAGAGATAAAAGATATTGTTTTAAATACCAAATACATAGATTTAGATAATATTGAAGAAAGAATAATAGAAAAAAATGAACATAAATTTGAATATAGAAAAAGTATATTTCAAAGTTTAAATTGCATAATACTAGAAACTACTTTAAAATTAAAATTAGAAAGTAAAGACAAGATTGAAGAGAAAATGAATGAATACAGAAAAAAAAGATTAGAGACTCAGCCACTAGATATGCCTAGTGCAGGAAGTACTTTTAAAAGAGGAAATGATTTTATTACTGCAAAACTTATTGACGAATCAGGTTTAAAAGGGTATAGTATAGGGGGAGCAGAAGTATCTTTAAAGCACGCGGGCTTTATTGTAAATAAAGGAAATGCTAAAGCAAAAGATATAATAGAATTAATTAACTATGTAAAAGAAAAAGTATATGAAAAGTTTGGAAAAGAAATACAAGAAGAAGTAAAAATAATAGGAGAAGATTAATTTAAATAAAAAAATAAATTTTATGCAAGCAAAAAGTTTGACTTACAAGAAAGGAACAAATTATGGGATTTTTTAAATGGTTTACTTCAAAAGCAAAAATGAAAAGATGGATGTTTTTAATATTAGTTGGCGTTGTATTAGTTGGATATGGAATTTCAAATTTGTTATACTTTAATACATTAGGTATAGTAGAAATACTTAAAATTGTTGTATCATTTGTATTAGGCTTTACCGCAATTGTAATTGGATTTGTATTTATGCAAAAAAGAACATTAGAACTATTAATAGAAGAAAGTGATACAAGAAAAGAAACTCAAAATATTAATAAACTTATATTTAATAAAAAAGTATATAATCAAGGACCTAAAATAGTTGTAATAGGTGGTGGAAGCGGTCTTAATACTGTATTAAGAGGACTTAAAAATTATACAGATAATATTACAGCAGTAGTTACAGTTTCAGACTATGGAAAAACTCCTACAGACTCAAGAAAAGCACTTCAAGTATTACCTTTAAATGATATTAAAGAAAGTTTAATAGCTCTTTCATATAATGAAAAAGAAATGGAAAATTTGCTAGATGTTAAATTTGAATCAGGAAAATTAAATGGTTTAAGCTTTGGAGATATTTACTTTTTAGCAATGAATAATGTGCATAAAGATTTTACTAAATCTATAGAAAATTCAAGGGAAGTATTAAATATAACAGGTAAAGTTTTGCCAGTAACTTTAGAAGAAATAAAAATATGTGCTGAATTAGATGATGGAACAGTTATAGAAAATAGAGATAGAATACCTGAATATGTTAGTGAAACAACAAGCAAAATTAATAGAATATTTATAAGCCCTACAAATTGTAGCCCAGCTCCTGGAGTAATAGATGCAATAAAAGAAGCAGATGCGATAGTTATAGGACCTGGAAGCCTTTATACAAATGTTATACCAAATCTTTTAGTAAAAGGTATTGCAAAAGCAATACGTGAAAGTAGTGCTATTAAAATATATGTAAGTAATATAATGACTGAACTTGGACAAACTGATGAATATACTTTATCAGATCATATAAAAGCGATAAATGATTATGTAGGTAGTGGTATTATAGATTATTGTATTTATGATACAGGTGAAATAGTACCTGAATTTATAAAAAAATATAATTTAAAAGGTTCAGATATTGTTTTGCCAGATATTCAAAAAGCAAAAGAATTAGGAGTAAGACTGGTTCAAAGAAATTTATCTAAAGTAGAAGGTGACTCTATAAGACATGACTCAGATGTAATAGCTTCAACAATTATTCAACTAATTTGTGACGAACTAAAATTTGAAGATATGCAAAATGATAGCCAATATATGCTTTTAAACTCAAGACTTAAAGAATCAAAAAGAGAAAGAAAAAAAAGAGAAAAAAAGGATAAAAAGTTCCAAAAATCAGGGAAAAAGCCTTTTGAAAGAAGAGATAGCTCTATAAAAAGCAAGTTTAATGAGAAATATAAAGATAGAATAGAATCTATTAAAGAAACAGACAAAAAAATAAAAGTCAGAAGAAAAATGATGGAAGTAAATGAAAAGCGTAAAAAGGAAGATGGAAAACATTTTTAATAAAGAATAATAAAATTAAATATATATAAAATAAATAAAAAT
>CAWVEX010000056.1:0-29510 GCA_963928415.1 Bacillota bacterium
ACATCTCCTGAAAGTACACCACCTTGAATTGCTGCACCTATAGCAACACATTCATCTGGGTTTATACCTTTATCTGGATCTTTTCCTGTAATCTTTTTAACCATTTCTTGTACACAAGGTACTCTTGTTGAACCACCAACTAGTAATACTTTATGAAGTTTATCTGCAGTTATTCCTGCATCTTTTAAAGCATTTTCAACTGGAACTCTTGTAGCTTCAACTAAATCACTAATTAATTCTTCAAATTTGGCTCTAGTTAAAGTAACATCTAAGTGTTTTGGTCCTGTTGCGTCTGCTGTTATAAATGGTAGGTTGATTTGTGTTTGTTGCATTCCTGAAAGCTCTATTTTAGCTTTTTCAGCTGCTTCTTTTAATCTTTGCATAGCCATTTTATCTGAAGATAAATCAATTCCTTGGCTCTTTTTGAATTCAGATACTAAGTAATCTATAATTCTTTGGTCAAAGTCATCACCACCTAAATGAGTATTACCATTTGTAGCTAAAACTTCAAATACACCATCACCAATATCTAGTATAGAAACATCAAATGTTCCACCGCCTAAGTCAAATACCATTATTTTTTGATCTTGGTCTTCTTTATCCATACCAAATGCTAAAGCTGCTGCAGTTGGTTCATTTATAATTCTTAATACATCTAGTCCTGCTATTTTACCAGCATCTTTTGTTGCTTGTCTTTGTGAGTCATTAAAGTATGCAGGTACAGTTATAACTGCTTGTGTAACTTTTTGTCCTAAATAGCTTTCTGCATCTGTCTTTAATTTTTGAAGTATCATTGCAGATATTTCTTGTGGTGAAAATTCATCTCCATCTATTTTAACCTTTTCTGCTGTACCCATTTTTCTTTTTATAGAAATTATTGTATGTTCTGGGTTTGTAACTGCTTGTCTTTTAGCAATTTGTCCAACTAATCTTTCTCCATCTTTAGAAAAAGCAACTACAGATGGTGTTGTTCTATTTCCTTCTGAGTTTGGAATTACAACTGGTTCTCCTCCTTCCATAACTGCAACACATGAGTTTGTTGTTCCTAAGTCAATACCTATAATTTTTCCCATAATATTTTCCTCCCTTTATTTTTAGGCTTTTTAACCTATATTTATTAGATTTTTTATTTAATTACTTTTTCTTTTGAATTAATTTTAGTTTATTTATAAATCGTAAAAAATTAATAACAAAATTATAAATTTAATTTGCTACAACAACTAATGAATGTCTTAAAACTTTATCACCAATCATATAGCCTTTTCTAAATTCTTCTTTTATTTCCTTTTCTCCAAGATTTTCATCTTGTACTAAACTTACAGCTTCATGAATAGATGGATCAAATTTTTTTCCTACTGTTTCTATTTCAGTAACACCATTAGCTTTAAGTACATCTTTAAATTGGTTAAGTACCATTTCAACACCATTTTTGTATTGTTCATCTTTTGTTTCAGTTTTAGAAGCTTTTTCTAGATTATCTAGTACTGGAAGTAGAGATATAATAACATCTCCCATTACAGAATTATATAAATTTGTTCTTTCTTTATCACTTCTTTTTTTGAAGTTTTCAAATTCAGCCATTAATCTTTTAATTCTATCATCTTTTTCTTCTAAATCTTCTTTTTGTTTAGCTAACTTTTCTTTAAGTGATTTTATTTCATTATTTAAATCTAAGCTTTCTTTTTCATCTTTTTCTTGCTTGCTATTTAAATTCTTTTCTTCTTCCATTTATACTAAATCTCCTTTCATTTATAAGATTTTAGTCATTTCCTTTTCCAAGTTCTTTATTAAGTTCTTTGCTAATATATTTCATAACTGAAATAACTTTTGAATAATCCATTCTAGTTGGTCCAATAATACCAATTGTTCCTAAATCTTTACCACCAACTTTGTTTTTAAAAGTTACTATACTAAAATCTTTAAGTCCATTTACTTCATTACCAATATATACTTTAAAATCTTCACTATTTTCAAGTAGGTCTAGTATAAGATTTTTACTATCTAGTAAATTCATAAAGTTTCTTGCAAATTCTGAACTTTCAAATTCTGGATTTTCAAATGTTTTATTAGCACCTTTTAAATAAATCTTTTCTTCATCTTTTATAGCTTTACTTATTTGATTAATAATTGGCTTTATTACATCAATTCTGCTATTCATTTCACTCATTATATATTGTTCCATTGGCTTATCTATAGAAGCTAATAATTGTCCTTTAAGTTTACTATTAAATATTAAATTCAAAGTATTTACTTGTTCTTGTGTAATATCTTCTTCAAATTTAATAATTGTTTCTTTAATAGTTCCTGTATCTGTTAAGATAACTGCCATAAGCATTCTAGAACCAAGTAAAACAAATTTAATTTCTTCTATTTTTTGATTTAATGCACTTGGTCCAATTGCAACAGTTGTATAATGTGTTACTTCTGAAATTGTATTTGTAGCAATTCTAGTTAACTCTTCCATCTGATCAACTTTATTTTGAAGTCTTGAATTAATGTATTTAATTTCTTCTAAATTTAAATCTTTATCATTTAAAAGCTTATCTACATAGAATCTATATCCTTTATTAGATGGAACTCTGCCACTTGATGTATGAGTTTTTTCAAGATAACCTATCTTTTCAAGCTCAGCCATCTCATTTCTAACTGTAGCACTACTACAATCTAATCCATATTTTTGTATTAAACTTGATGAACTAACTGGTTCAATTGTATCAATATATTCATTTACAATTGCTTGAAGTATTCTCTTTTTTCTATTATCTAACTCCAAAATTCTCACCTTCTTGTTAGTCAAACTTTTAATATTTAATATTTGTTATTAGCACTCTTTGTGTTTGTTTGCTAACTGCATATATATTATATCCATTTTTAGCAAAAGTCAATAGAGATTGCTAATTATTTTTGTGAATTTTTTGTGTCCGCTTCCTATATAGCTTTTTTTATTATTTTTTATAAATTTTCGAAACCGCAAACACTTGTGCTATAAGGCTTTTTCGATACTTTCCATAATCTCTTTTCGGCATTATGTTTATGTGCAAAACTCGTGTCTTGTAATCCTCTATTTTGAGTTATCCACAGAGTTATCCACATTATCCACAGGTTGAATTTTGAATTATTTTTTCATTTTATGTCGATTTTTGTCGAATAAAAATAGCCACCCAAGTCTATTTGGTGACTATCTAATTTTATTCTTTTTCAAAAGTTTCTCCATAATCTTTAGATACATAATTTTCTACTGTTCTATATAATTCTTCATTAAGAGCATATCCTACTGTTATTTTTATATGTATTTCTCCATTTTCAATTGTAGGTATATGATAATAATCACACTTAGGATTAGTAGCTAGATTTAATTTTTCAAAAGTTTTTCCTCCATCTTTTGTAATATATAAATCACTTACTTCACCTTGTATATCTGGCATTGTAATAAATCCTACATTTTCATTTGCAAATACCATTTTTGTTCCAGTGCTAAATGAACTATCATGCCCATTATATACTCCAGTATAAACTTCATCCCAGCTTTTTCCTCCATTAGTTGTTTTATATATTGCTCCACAAGCATCGCTCATAACTTCATCTGAAAACTCTAGAATATATCCTACATCAACATTTGGAAATTTAATAGATTTTATATTTCCTCCAGATGGAATTTTTTCAGTTTGCCAGCTTGCTCCTTTATCTTTTGAATAAACTATATATTTTCCATTAGTAGTTTTATAATAAAATACAATCATATTCTCAGATATTTGATACTGGTCATCTTCATAGGATTCTATGTTTGAAAAGTCTCCAGGAACAGTATAAGTTTTAACACCATCATAACTAAAATATAATACTCCATTTTCTATATCGTATTTCTTAGCAGATAAATTCATATAATTATAATTACTTAAATCATCAGTTTTAGAATTAATACAATATAACTCTTCTTTTTTAGTTTTGTCAGTAGATATTTCAGAAATTATTATTGTACCATCTTTTTTTATTATCCCAGTTTCTTCATCTAATTCTGCATTATTACTTAACGCAATTATATATTTAGGAACCTTATTTGAATTTAATATTATAGCTTCTTCTCTAACTTGCACACAGTCTTCAAATTCAAAAGTATATTCCATATCATTTATTTTTAGTCTTATATTTTTACTATCTACATATAATTTTGTATCTTTATTAGATTGTTCCTCATTTTGCCATCTTCCTAAAAGTGATTTTTGAAAAGGTATATATGAAGATTTATATGTATCTTCATCTAGTGTTAAAACATATTCTTTAAGTTTATTTTCATTATTTTTATATGTAATTGAAAATATATCTCTAGATATCCATTCTATTTTAATATCTTTTGCAGATTCGGATAGATTTTGCATTGGTCTTGCAAATAATCCTATACTATTTTTATAAATACTAATTCCATTTGTTTCTTTATTTTGTTTTACCACAAATTCATATTTTAAATTACTAGAAAAAGTAATATAGCTTTTATTTTTTAATCCATATACTCCCATAAAAACAATATTTATTAAAGTAGCAACTCCAAATATAGATATTAAAATTATTTTTCCCTTTTTCTTTTTAAAAGTAAATAACAAAAACAAAAATGCAGTAATTAATATAACTTCATTTACTATGTAAAATAAACTGTCTATTACATATTCAAAATCGTATTTATAAGATATGTAAAAATATATTAATTGTAATATAAAAAATATAAAAAAGAAAATTATAGATAATATTTTAGTTATCTTTTTTAGTTTTAACATTTTTTTCTTTCTTTTTTCTTCTTTTCCATTTGCTTTTTCTAAAGCTTCTTTAATAGCTTTTTCTACATCTATTTTTTCAGCTATTTTATTTTCTTTTATTCTTTCTCCATTTAATAATTCTTCAACAGATACATCTAATTCCTTAGATAATATATTTAGCATTGTAATATCTGGAAAGCTTAAACCCCTTTCCCATTTAGATACTGCCTTATCTGTAATATTAATTCTTTTTGCTAATTCTTTTTGAGTTAGATTTTTTTCTTTTCTTAGTTCTTTTACAAAATTACCGAATTTTTCATTATCCATCATTTCTATTTTTAACCCCTTTCATATGTTTTTTCATTTGAGTAAATATATTTTTATTCTATGTTTTACAAATAGAATATATCATTATTTATAAAATAAATCAATCGACTGTTAGTAGAATAGCAAAAAAGCCCAGCAACTTTGCTGGGCTTTTCTGCTATAATTTTGTAATAGCCATTTAGAATTAACTATTACTCAAATTACGAATTTCGGTTTTTCGAAAAATTCTCCTAAGATAGGCAGTCTTCCACGAGTTTTATCATAAGGATCAAATATCCAGAGTTTTCCCTTTAATTTTCTATATCTTAGAATTGGAATTCTTTCCGGATTTTCTATCTTGTCATCAGGATTTTGAGGTCTTAAATCTGCAATATACCATCTAAAAGCAGATTCTTTGTAAATTACAAAAAAATAATTATCTGGTATTCCCTCATAATTCAAACTATCATCTTTTTGAGTACCTATATATGCCTTGATATGATTTTTTCTAAGCATATATAGCATTGCCAAAGAATACTGCAAATCTCCACCTTTTCTTTCCATAAATGCTTGAAATGGAGCTTCATTTGCAAGCAGTCCTTTTTTTATCCACTTTTGCTCAAGCACCTCCGCTTCTTTTAGTGAACGATTAAAAATCCGGTTAATTTCCAGATAGTCTGACTGAACTACTTCTCTTAGATAAAGCATCCCGAAATCCTCCTTTTTTCTACAAGAATGCATTATACATTATACATCAAATAGATACTTTTTTCAAGGAATATATTAATCTATTTTTTTTAAGAATTCTTTAAAATCTATTAATTCCATATCATTAACCTTTATTATTACAATAAAAGCTATAACTATTTGAATAAATAAGATAAAAGGCATCCATACTTTTATTATTTTATTATCTCTTTTATATTCAAACATTCTCGAAGTTATAATTATACCTATTCCACCACCAAATATGCCTATTAATAAGTATATAAAATCTAAAACATCTTCTTTTATTTTTATTTTAAATGTGTAATCTACATAAATTAAAATCATTGGTATTATATTAATTACAATTAAATATCCTATAATAAAATTTAGCATATTGCTTCCCTCCTATATTGGCTATAGCAATAATTTAATTTGGGTTTTAAGGTAAAACCCTTAAACCATATTTTAAAATGTAAATAAACTCATTTGATTGCTTTCACTCATTCCTTCTAGGCATCCTGCTTTTTGAAGAAGTTCTATTGCACTTTTACCTATTTTTGCTCTTAATTTTAAATCACTTATTGACATAAATTCGCCATCTTTTCTAGCTTCTTCAATTCCTTGAGCAGCAACTGTACCAAAACCTGGAATACTATTTAGTGGTGGTCTTATTCCTTCATCTTCCATTTTAAATCTTGTTGCTCCTGATTTATATAAGTCAATTGGTAAAAATGTTATTCCTCTTTCATACATTTCATTTACAATTTCCAAAGTTTCATACATTGCACCATCTTTTTGAGTTGCATTTTGTCCTAATAGCTCAATTCTTTTCATTTCATTTTTTACTTTTTCTTTTCCATGGCACATTATATCACTATCAAAAGCATCTGCTCTAATTGAAAAATATGCACAATAGTAAGCTTTAGGTATATGAACTTTAAACCATGCTATTCTAAAAGCATTTGTAACATAAGCTGCAGCATGTGCCTTAGGGAATAAGTATTTAATCTTATTACATGAATCTATATACCATTTAGGAATATTATTTTCTTCCATTATTGCTTTAAATTTAGCCCATTTTTCCGGTTCTTTTGCAACCTTTCCTTTACGTACAAGTTCCATTATTTTAAAAGAAGTATTAGGCTCTAGACCTTGTTTTATTAAGTAAAGCATTATATCATCACGAGTACATATAACTTCACTTAAAGTAGCAGTACCATTATTAATTAAATCTTGAGCATTTCCTAGCCAAACATCAGTACCATGAGATAAACCTGAAATTCTAAGTAGCTCTTCAAATGTTTTAGGTTTAGTATCTTTAAGCATTCCTCTAACAAATTTTGTTCCTGATTCAGGAATACCATATGTTCCTACTTCTGAATGTATTTGCTCTGGAGTTACACCTAAGGCATCAGTTGAAGAATATATTGACATTGTATATTTATCGTCTAGTGGTACTTTTGTTGGGTCAAATCCCGTTAAATCATAAAGCATACGAATAACTGTTGGATCATCATGACCTAGTATATCTAGCTTTAGTAAGTTTTGGTCTATTGAGTGGTAATCAAAGTGAGTAGTTATTATATCTGATTCAGGGTCATCTGCTGGGTGTTGTACTGGAGTAAATTCATATATTTCTCTACCTTTGGGTACAACTATAATTCCACCTGGGTGCTGACCTGTTGTTCTTTTAATTCCAGTGCAGCCTTTAGCCTCTCTTGCAACTTCTGCATTACTTACAGGTATTCCTCTTTCTTCGTAATATTTTTTAACATAGCCAAATGCTGTTTTATCTGCAACAGTACCAACTGTTCCTGCTTTAAATGTTGTTCCTTTACCAAATATAACTTCTGTATATTTATGTGCTTTTGCCTGATATTCTCCTGAGAAGTTTAAGTCTATATCTGGCTCTTTATCTCCATTAAATCCAAGGAAGGTTTCAAAAGGTATATCCATACCATCTTTGTCTAGAGGATGACCACATTTAGGGCAAATCTTATCTGGAAGGTCAAATCCATTTTTTACACCATAGTCTGTAAAGTCTGAATATTTACATTTAGGACATCTATAATGTGGCGGAAGAGAGTTAACTTCTGTTATACCTGTCATATTAGCAACAAATGATGAACCAACAGAACCTCTTGAACCAACTATATATCCATCTGCATTAGATTTCCAAACCAGTTTTTGAGCAATTATGTACATAACTGAGAATCCATTTTTTATAATAGAATCTAGTTCTTTATCTAGTCTTGTTTGAACAATTTCTGGAAGTGGGTCACCATATAACTCATGAGCTTTGTTATATGCAATTTCTTTAATAGTTTTTTCACATCCTGGAATATGTGGTGGACATTTTTCAGGTGAAATTGGACTAATTCTTTCACACATATCTGAAATTTTATTTGTATTAGTTACAACAACTTCATAAGCTTTTTCTTTACCTAAATATGAAAATTCTTCAAGCATCTCTTCTGTTGTTCTTAAATAAAGAGGTGCTTGCATATCTGCATCTTCATAACCTTGTCCTGCTTGCAAAATTCTTCTATATATTTCATCTTGTGGATCCATAAAGTGAACATCACAAGTAGCACATACTGGCTTATCTAGTTTTTCACCTAAGTCTACTATTTTTCTAACAATATTTCTTAAATCTTCATCACTTTGAAGGGTTCCATTTCTAACTAGATATTCATCATTTCCTATTGGTTGAATTTCTAAATAGTCATAATCTTTTGCAATTTGTTCAATATCTTCATCTGATTTTCCCGTTAAAATTGCTTGATATAACTCTCCTTGGTCACAGGCTGAACCTAATATTAAACCTTCTGAATATTTCTTAAATAAGGATTTTAGTATACGTGGTTTTTTATAAAAATAGTTTACATGAGAAAGACTAACTAATCTATATAAGTTTCTTAAACCTATATAATCTTTAGCAAGAATTATTGCATGGTAACTTTTTAGCTTTTTGTAATTTGCTTTTCCATCTTCTGCTTTATCTATTTCTTCTAAAGTCTTTATTCCTTTATCTTTAAGCATTTTTAGCATTACATTAAATACTTTTACAGTTGTATCAACATCATCTAATGCTCTATGAGCTACTTCAACTTTAATACCTAAGTTTTCAGCTATTATTCCTAGCTTGTACTTTTTATATTCTGGGAATAAATCTTTAGCTAGCCTTAATGTATCTAAATAGGTATTATCAAACTTTAAGCCTAGTTTTTGGCAGTTATATTTTATAAAGCTTGTATCAAAATCTGCATTGTGAGCAACTAAAACTGAATCTCCAAAGAATTCTAATACTTTTGGAAGCACTTCTTCTATTGTTGGTGCATCTTTAACCATATCATCTGTAATATGTGTTATTTCTTGAACTCTCATAGGTATAGGTTTTTCTGGATTTACAAATGTTTCAAAACTATCTATAACTTCTCCGTTTTTTACTTTCATAATACCTATTTCAGTAATTTTTTCAGTTCTAAAAGAAATACCTGTTGTCTCTAGGTCAAATACACAATATGTAGTGTCATCTATTGTTTGACCTTTACTTCTAGTAATTATTGGGTCTTTATCTGGCACTAAATAAGCTTCAACACCATAAATAATCTTTATATCTTTATTATCATAGCCAAGCATTTTATGTGCATCAGGGAAAGACTGAACTACACCATGGTCCGTAATTGCAATAGATTTCATTCCCCATTTCATAGCTCTTTTAATCAAATCTTTAACAGGAGTTACTGCATCCATTTGACTCATTTGAGTATGCATATGAAGTTCAACTCTTTTTACTTCTGAATTATCCATTCTAACAGTCTTTTTAAGAGGTTCACCTTCAATTACAGTGTTAGCTATAATTGTTATTTCTTTTGCAAAATTATCAAACGCTGCTTTTCCACCAACTTTTATACCTTGTCCTACTTTAATTTTACTAGAAACTCTCTTTTTCTTTTCTGGAAGAACAAATATCTTACAAGTAATTGTACTTGTACCATCATACACATCAAATGAAAACAAGAATTTACCAGATTTTTTAAGTTCTGTTGGATCTGGTACATTTACTATTTCACCTGCTATTTGTACATCTGATGTATCAACAGAAATATCTGCTATTTTCATAAGTGGTTCACGTATGTTTCCATTTCTTCCATATATTAATGGTGAATCTTCATCTTCTTCTGGCTGAGGCATAGGTGGTTCTGGTGGAACTCCATTTCCTCCTGAAGAATTATTACCATTACTTCCTGAATTCACATTATTTTGAAATCCAGAGCCATTATTTTCAAATTTTTTATTAGGATATTTCTTTCCTCTTTCACTTGAGCTAAAATTATTTCCTTTATTGCTCTTAAAGCTTTCATCTTTAACCTTATTTTCACCTTGTTCTTGTTTTTGATGATGCTCTTTATTACTGTTTTCAGCTTGAAGTACTTTAGTTTCTTCAATATATTTCTTCATTAAATCTTCGTTTTTCTCTTGGAAAAGCTTTTCAGATTCATTACAATTTTCTTCAATGAAATTTACCTTATATCCAACTCCATAAATATTTTTTATAAAATTAGATATTTTAGTGTTCATTCCTTGTTTCTCTAATATATCTTTTCCCTTAACTTTTATATGTATATTTAATGTATGGTCTTTATTTTTACAATCATCATCATCTAAAGAACAATTTCGTAAAAAAGCTCTTGCCATAGGATTCTTACTAGAAAAATATGTAAGAATATTAGACCAATCCTTAATTATTGGTGGATTTTCGCTATCATTTGTCTCAATTTTTAAATCTACACCTGAAATATTGAACCTTTTAATTGCATATTTTTCAAAATTACTAATTTCATTTATATCTATATAATTATCTGTTTTTAAAAACATTTCTAATTTGTTAGTTTTTCTATATAAATTTACATTTTCAATTTCTGCATCAGAAAAAGCAAAACTATTAGAACTGTAATCTACAAATACATTTTTTATTCTTTTTACTTCTGTATTTATTTGACTCATTTTTTGCCCCCAACATTATGTTTGTACTACTAATTTTAATTTATTAAATAATTATATTTTTATAGAATTCTTAAAATATCGTTATATGCTACAAATACTGAAAAAACTATTAGTATAAAAAATCCTACTGATTGAATCTTAAGCTCAGCCTCTTGATTTAGTGGTTTTCTTCTTATAGCCTCTATAATTACAAGTAAAGCCTTTCCTCCATCTAATGGTACAAATGGTAGTAAATTTGTTATTCCAAGTGAAATAGATACAACAGAAAGCAAATATACAAACTGTGCTACCCCTGATGTTTGAGATACCATTTGTGAAATTCCAACTGGTCCCATTAAGTCATTCATCGAAACATTACCTGTAAAAAGCTGTACAAGACTGTCAAACATAGCATATAAAAGCATACCTGTACTATTAAAAGAATAAGATATAGCATTTATAAAATTAGGTTCAATAACAATCATATATCTTACTATAATCAAAATCATATAAGCTAGTAAGCCAAAAATAATATTTACAATTGCACCTGCAACTATTATTGCAAATCTTTTTGGTATGCTTGCTTTACTAAAAGAGCCTTCTTTGTCAGAATGCTCTTCTTCTCCTTCCATGTTAACAAAACCACCACAAGGTATAAGTCTTAATTCATATCTAGTTTCTTTAGCTTGTTTAGACCATATTTTAGGTCCAAAGCCAATTGAAAACTCATTAACTCTAACCTTGCAAAGTTTTGCAACTATAAAATGTCCACCTTCATGGATAATAATTAAAAATCCTAGTAAAAATATTATTTTAATTGCAGCTATAATAAAACCCAATTTATCCTCCAAAATATATGCTAATTGTAATTTAGCTTCACTATAATATGCTAAATAATATAAATGCAAATGGAAGAACAAATATGATACTATCTATTCTATCTAACATTCCTCCATGTCCTGGAATAAGTTCACTAAAATCTTTTATCTCACAATATCTTTTAATACAAGATGCAGCTAAATCACCTATTTGCCCAATTATGCTTAAAGCAGCCATAATTAAGCCTATTACTAATAAGTTTATTCCAACATTCCATATAGTATTACACAAAATAGCATAAAGTATACCAAGTATTATTGCACCAATTACACCTGCAATAGCACCTTCAACTGTTTTATTTGGGCTAACCTTTGTTAATTTATGTTTTCCAAAATGTCTTCCAATAAAATAAGCAAACACATCACTTCCCCAAGAAGCAATTAATACAAACCAAACTAATATTATACCATTTAAATTATGGCCAACATCCATATTTCTAATTAAAGATAAGTATATAATCATTAAAGGTATATAACAAATACCAAGCATTGTAATTGCTACATCTTTAAATGTTTTCTTTCCTTTAGATAACACTAATTCTAAAAATAAAATTACTAATGAAATAGGTATTATTGCAATTAATATATTTTTAAGTAATCTATCATCTACAAAATGAGTAAAAGCAATAAGTGCACAGTATATATATCCTAAATACTGTGATGGATTTGCTTTAGAAGTAGATTTAAAGCAATGAAAATATTCATACATACTTATAACTGCTATAATTGCTGTAAAAATATCCATAATAATTGTATTTGAAAATATAAGTATAACTGCAAGTACTGGAAGTGCAATCACACCTGTAATTGTTCTTTTTATTGTCTTAGCTCTTTTTTCTTTTTCCATTTGAAATTCCTTTCGCAATATATAAATACAATTTATTAATATAAATAAATTATAATATTAAATTTTACTTTATTTTCCTACTCTTCTATGTCTTTTTGAATATTCTTCTATAGCTTTATCTATATCTTCTGTTGTAAAATCTGGCCAGTATTTATCTAAAAACATAAATTCAGAATAAGTTATTTGCCAAGGTAAGAAGTTGCTTGTTCTTAATTCTCCACTTGTACGTATTAATAAATCTGGATCTGGAAGTCCTGCAGTATATAAATTATTTGAAACAGTTTCTTCTGTAATATCTTCAATATTTAATTCACCAGATTTTACTTTCTCAGCTATTTTTTTAGTAGCTTTAACAATTTCATCTCTTCCACCATAATTAAAAGCAATGTTAAACTTAAGTCCAGTATTATTCTTTGTCTTTTCTTCCATTTTAATCATTTTTGCTTTAATTTCTTCTGGCATATTTTTTTCTCTATCACCTATAACTTTTAATTTAATGTTTTCTAAATCCGCTGTTTTTAAGAACTTATCTAAGTACATATTAAGAAGAATTAGGATTGCTCCTACTTCTTCTTTAGTTCTTTTCCAATTTTCAGTTGAAAAAGCATAAACAGTTAAAGCCTCTAAGCCTATTTTGTTACAATATTTTGCAATTGTTTCTAGAACTTCTGCTCCTTTTTTGTGTCCTAAACTTCCATCTAATTTATGCTCTTTTGCCCATCTTCTATTACCATCCATAATAATAGCTATATGTCTAGGCATTATTTTTTCATCCATAACTAACTCCTCTTAAACTGACATTATTTCTTTTTCTTTTTTATCTGCTATTTCATCTATTTTTGCAACATATTTATCTGTTTCTTTTTGTATTTTATCTTCTAAAACTTTTTCTTCATCTTCAGATATTTCTTTATTCTTTAATTTAGCTTTAGCTTCATCCATTTCATCTCTTCTTACATTTCTTACAGCTACTTTAGCTTCTTCTGCAGTCTTTTTAACATCTTTTACAATTTCTTTTCTTCTTTCTTCAGTAAGCTCTGGGAATGAAAGTCTAATTACTTGACCATCACTTACAGGATGAATACCTATATCTGCTTTTTCAATAGCTTTTTCTATTTGAGATAGAATACTTCTATCCCAAGGTTGAATAACAATTAATCTTGCTTCTGGTACTGAAATACTTGCTACTTGATTAATAGGTGTTGGCACACCATAATATTCAACACTTACTCTATTTAATATAGCTGGATTTGCTCTTCCTGCTCTTATTTCTGAATAATTTACCTCTAAATTATCTATAACCTTTTCCATTCTTTCTTGCATATTATCTAAACTCATATAATCCTCCTAAAATTTATTACTCATATATATTTTATTCTTAAGTATATTAATATAAAATTAATTTAATTTTATTTTAACTAATTATTATCTACAAAAGTACCTATATTTTCACCTTTTACTGCTCTTATAATATTTTCTGGATTACTCATTGCAAATACAACAAGTGGTATATTATTATCTTTGCAAAGTGAAATTGCTGTAGAATCCATAACTTTTAAATCTTTTTCTAATATCTCTTGATATGAAACATGATCTAATTTCTTAGCTGTTTTATCTATTTTTGGATCTGCTGTATATACTCCATCTATTGTTTTTGCAACTAATATTGCATCAACTCCCATTTCAGCTGCTCTTAAAGCTGCTGTTGTATCTGTTGAGAAAAATGGATGACCTGTTCCACAAGCAAAAATAACTATTCTATCTTTATCTAAATGTCTTTCTGCTCTTCTTTGTATAAATGGTTCTGCTATTTGTCTCATTTCAATTGCTGTTTGAAGTCTAGCTTGCATACCTCTTTTTTCAATAGCATCTTGAAGAGCTAGTCCATTCATAACAGTTGCAAGCATTCCCATATAATCTGCTGTGGTTTTAACCATTCCTTCTCCGTATTTTCCTCTCCAGAAGTTTCCTCCACCAACAACAATAGAAATTTTTACCCCCATATCATGTACCTTTTTTATAGCGTCACATATTCCATTCATTGTATCTTTGTCTATACCAACTTTATTATCTCCTGCTAGTGCTTCTCCACTTAATTTTAATAATATTTTTTTATACTTAATATTGTCCAAAGTTATCTCTCCTTTACTTAGCTTTTTACAAGTACTTATGTAAATTTATATTCTAAATTTCAAGGTGTATTCTATCATAGAAAAGAAAAAACTTAAATAGATTTAAGGAAAAAAGTTGAGAAAAATACACACTTTTATCAAAAGACTACTACTCACTGACTTACAATTAAAAGGCGATGCTCCCACCGCCTTTTTTCTTAAAGTGTTTATATCAAAATTATTAGATTTTATGCTGTTTGCAATGACTTTTCTAATTCCTCAATTTTTTTGTCACTTAATCCAGTATACTTTTTAATAGTTTCCTTGTCACATTTATTTTTTAGCATATTAATTGCTACTTGTGCCATTCCTTTGGCTCTTCCTTTGCTAATTCCCCTTTTTTCTCCTTCACTTATTAGTGTAACAACAAAATCTTCCAATAACATATTACCATCCTCCTTACTAAATTATATTATTTATGCTTATATTTCGTCAAGCATTTTAAATATAATAAGGCGATTTTCACCGCCTTTATTTATTTTCTTTTTCCCTTAATCCTCTTTGGCATATCAACATCAATCTCATCATTGTTTAATATGCACCTTGGATTAAGTTCACTTAATTCATAGAATCTATCTTTTCCTATTTTCTTTCTAAACTCTTTTTTTATATCTTCCATTCTAGTATAAATACTACCAGCTCTATGGTTGTCTGTTCCTAAAAAATGAACTGCATCAGCATCTAATAATTTTAATAATGTTTCTTTTGCATTAGTTCCATATCTTCCAATAATACTTGCATAATTACATTGAAGTAAAGCTCCTGATTCAACCCAATCTATTGCAATATTAGGGTCATCCTGTACTAATTCATATCTTTCAGGATGTGCTATTACTGGAATTAATTTTAATTGTAATAGTTTATTTATTACTTCTTCTGTATACATTACTTTCGCTCTTAAAGGTAATTCAAATAGCACATATCTGCTATTTCCTAGTGTTGGAACACAACCTGCTTGAATTAATTTTGGAAAATCATTAGATATATATCCTTCTGCTCCAATATGCAATTTAATATCCAAGCCTTCTTCGTTTATTTTATTAGTTAATGCTTCTATAATAAATTCTCTATCTGTTTTGTTAAATTCATATTCGCCTTCAATGTAATGAGAAGTTGCAAAAATATCTGAAAAGCCTGCATCGCAGGCTTCATTTAATATTTTAAAGGTCTCTTCAATATCTTTTGCTCCATCATCTACACAAGGTAATATGTGGGAATGAACATCTATCATATAATCCATCCTTTCAGATAAAAAGTTTTAAGATATAAATATTAAGTTTTATTTAAAACTTTTTATACTTTCTAATATTTCTTTTGCTTTATCTGATGGGACTTCCTCTATTTCAGCAAATCTTTTTCCACTATTTTTTTGTATTTCTCTTTTTATTTTTTCTTCAGTATCTTTTACTTTATTCTCTATGTATTCATCTATTTTCTCTTCTTTTACAGATTTAGATTTTTCTTCATAATCTTTCTTATCTTCTTTAAAATCTTCATCTTTTATTCTTCTTGGTTCTCTTATTTTACTAGAAGATTTAACATTTGTACTTGGGACATTATTGCTTGCATAATAATACTTACTTTCATATTTTTTATTAGATATTTCAACTCTATTTAATATTACTCCTGCAATCTTTCCACCAACTCTTTTTATACGTTTTGTTGCTTCTTTTAAATCATCTATCTTAGTATATTTATAGCTTGTAACTAAAACAGTATTATCTACTATTCTTGAAATAATAGTAGAATCTGTTACTAATAAACAAGGCGCTCCATCAAATATGACTACATCAAAGTTATTTTTTACTTCTTCTAAAAGAGCTAAAGTTTTATCTGACATTAATAACTCAGATGGATTTGGTGGAATATTTCCTGATGGTAATAAATATAAATTGTCTATACCAGTTTTCTTAATACAATCAAAAACATCTAAGTTTTGTTTTCTTCCCATATCATTTATACCAGATAAATAATTAGAAAGTCCTGGTACATTACTTACTTGAAATATCTTATGTTGTCTTGGCTTTCTCATATCTGCATCTATAATTAAAGTTTTAGTTCCTGTTTGTGCAAAAGCAGTTGCTAAATTTGCAGATGTCCAGCTTTTTCCTTCTGATTGAACAGTACTTGTAATTAATATTGTTTGGCAATTACTTGATTTACTCATAAATTGTAGGTTTGTTCTTAATGCTCTAAATACTTCAGATATAGGAGATTTTGGATCTGATTGAGTTATTATTTCTTTTCTCATTTATTTCTTCCTTCCTTTGTTAAATTCATAAACAGGTATTTCAGCAATTACATTTAAGCCTACTGCCTTTTCTATATCACTACTACTCTTTACTGTATTGTCTAATAGATTTGCAATTACTACATAAAGTATTGCAATTACTATTCCAATTGCTGCAAACATTACAATATCTTTTGCATGATTAACATTGCTTGGAGTAGTTGGTACTTTTGCATCATCTAAAGGCTTGATATTTTGCATATCATAAAGTTCTGCAACTCTTTCTGTAAAAACAGAGCGTATTTCATTAGCAATTTTTGCTGCAAGGCTTGGATCTGCATTTTCTACTGTTATTTGAATTATTTGAGTATTAGTTGCAGATGTTACACTTATTTGATTTTTTAAAGTCTCTGCTGAAATTTTTAATCCTAAATTACTAATAACTTTAGTTACTACTGAATCACTTGTTGCTATTCCTCTATATGTAGATAAAAGTGAATTATTAAGTGTTACTTCAGTTTGAGTAACTGCTGTTTTCCCATCTTCACCTTCAGTATTATTTGTTAATATAGCAGTTGAAGTTGCTTTATATACAGGACTTACAAAAAATGTTGTATACACATATCCCGCTACTATACATAAAAGTATAATAATAACAATACCAACTTTTCTATCCCAAAACATTTGGATTACATTCTTTAAGTCTATTTCTTCTTCCATTTTTCCCCCTTTTTTATATCTTTTGTTTGACAGCATTTATTTTAGCATAAGAACATTAAAGGTGCAATAGAAATTTTAATCATTATTTATTTAATTCATCTTCTACACAATTAAGTGTTGATTCTATTACCTTATCCATATCAAAATATTTATATTGACCTAGTCTTCCACCGAAAATTATCTTATTATCTTTGTCTGCTAATTCTTTATATTTTTCATATAGTTGATTATTTCTGTCATTGTTTATAGGATAATATGGCTCTTTAGTCTTGTCCCATTTATCTGGATATTCCCTTGTAATAATTGTTTTCTCATGATTTTTTATTTTTTCAAAATGTTTATGTTCTATTATTCTAGTATATGGAACTTCATATTCTGTATAATTTACTACTGCATTTCCTTGATAATTATCTTTATCTAATTCTTCTGTTTCAAATCTTAAACTTCTATATTCTAATTCTCCAAAACAGTAATCATAATATTTATCTATTTGACCAGTATAAATAATTTTATCTGCAATATTTTCTAATTCTTCTCTATGTTCTAGAAAATCTGTGTTTAGTCTAACTTCTATTCCTTCTAACATTTTTTCTATGATTTTTGTATATCCACCTATTGGAATACCTTGAAAATCATCATTAAAATAATTATTATCATATATAAATCTAACAGGTAATCTTTTTATTATAAAAGATGGTAACTCAGTTGCCTTTTGTCCCCATTGCTTTTCAGTATATCCTTTTACAAGTTTTTCATAAATTGTTTTTCCTACTAAACTAATGGCTTGTTCTTCTAAGTTCTTAGGTTCAACAATTCCTGCCTCTTTCTTTTCTTCTTCTATTTTAGCCTTTGCTTCATCAGGAGTAATAACCCCCCATAATTTATTAAAAGTATTCATATTAAAAGGCATATTATATAATTCATCTTTATATCTTGCAACTGGTGAATTTGTATATCTATTAAATTCAGAGAATTGATTAATATATTCCCATACCTTTTTATTACTTGTATGGAATATATGTGCCCCATATTTATGTACATTTATATCATCAATATTCTCTGTATAAATGTTTCCTGCTATATGTGAACGTTTTTCCACTACTAAACATTTTTTTCCTCTTTTATTTGCTTCATAAGCAAATATAGAACCAAATAATCCTGAACCTACTATTAAATAATCATATTTCATAGTTTTTATTTCCCTTCTAATTTATTTAATATTGTATGTTATCTCTTACTTTTCTTTTCCAATGATGAAAACATAATTAGTAGTCGCTGAACCACCAATATTTAGCATCAGTGCATTATTTACATTTTTTACCTGATAATTTTCTGCTTTATTTTCAACCTGCTTATATAAATCTAACATCATTCTAACACCTGAAGCTCCAACTGGGTGTCCACAGCCTATTAATCCTCCACTTGGATTTATAGGCTTTGCTCCTTTCATTGTTATAGTTCCGTTTTCTATAGCTTCAAACTCTTTTCCAGGCTCAGTAATGCCAAATGCGGATATTGCCATATACTCACTTGAAGTAAAACAATCATGAGTTTCAAATACATCTATATTATCAACTGTTAAGTTTGCTCTTCTATATGCATCTATTATTGCTTGTCTTGTCCAAGGTAATATATATTTATTTTCTTTGCTTTCCTCTATTTTCTTTTCAAATAAAAAAGGAGCCACCCTATGTCCAAATCCCTTAACAATTGGACTATTATTCATTCCTTTTTTAAATGCATATTTTTCATTTGATAATATTACCACTGCTGCTCCATCGGTTACCTGAGAACAATCAGATATTGCTAACATATTTCCAATTTCCTCATTAGTAAGATTTCCTCTATAATTTGCTTGTCTGCTATCCATAAACCACTTTCTAGTTTGTGCATTTGGATTATTTTTTGCATTATCATAATTAATACAAGCAATTTGTGCCAAATTTCTTTTAAATCTATCCAAATTTAAATTATATTTATGCCATATCTCGTCCGCTAATTTTCCAAATAGCTTAGGAAATGGATACTCTATACCTTTAGCTTCTTTATCATAATAAGCAGCCATTCCTAAATAATCTCCACAAGTCTTTGAATCTACAGTTTTCATCAATTCAAATCCAACTACTATGCATAAATCATAATCTCCAGCTCTTATTTTTGTAATTGCAGCATCTAATGCTACAGAACCAGAAGCACATGCCGCTTCATACCTTGCTGATGGTATACCATAAAAAGCTTCATTTACTTCTGTTAATAGTGGTCCTAAATGTCCTTGTTTTATATAATATTCTGCACAAAAATTGCCTATAAATATTGCTATTTTATTATTTCTATTTAAATCTTTTATTTCTTCAAACGTAAGATTGGTATTTTTTAAAGCTTCTTCTATTACTTCTTTTAATAAAGCTATAACCCCTTTACCTTCTTTTGTCCAATTTCTTTCAAAGTCAGTTTGCGCTCCACCTAATACATATACTTTTTCCATAACTTACCTCTTTGCTTTTAAAAATTTTTCATATCTACATTTTGATTTAATGTATATTTTGTCTAATTCATCAATTTCTTTTTTCCATTTTGGATAATATTCTATAGATTTTTCTATAAAATCTTCTTTTCCTATAAGGTCAAGTAATGCAAATGGAGGAATCCAATTAAAACCTTCAGCCATTGCAGTATCTGCATCAATCAAATTATACCCGACTTCTTTACTTGCTACATATGCATATACAACATAATCAATTAACATTTTTTTACATATTTCAGCCTCTATAGAATTGTCTTTCATTATCACATTTATTGCTTTTTTATATTCACCAACTCTTAAATACTCTATTACTTCGTTTATAAATTTAATATTATATTCTTTCCTTTGTATATATTCTTTTTTATCAATATCATATACCATATTTGTATCTTTTATATATAGTCCCTTATTTACTTTATCTCCAATACTTCCATTATTTATTAAATCATTAATATATTTAGGCAATTTAAATGTCTCATGAGCAATATCATTTGTATTTTTATAAATATTATCTACTATCGCTTTATGAATATCTAAACCGACAAAGTCTGCTGTACATAGTGGATTCATATTTCTTCCAGTGAAACTTCCTAATATATTATCTATATAATCAATTCCTCCCTGTTCACTATACTTTTCAGCATATTGCATAGCCTTGTTTATAAATTGAAACCCTATTCTATTAGCTAAAAAGCCTGCTTTATCTTTAGTCCTTATTACTTTTCTGTATAGCTTTGCGCTTAAATATTTTTCTAAACTGTATTCTATATTTTCATCGGCATAATTTGAAGCAATTAATTCACATAATTGTAAATTATAAGGAGGATTAAAAAAATGTATTCCAAAAAAATTTTTCCTTTTTTCTAAATCATAACAATTTGCTAATTTGTTTATTGAAATACCTGAAGTTACACTCGAAGTAATTGTAGTATTCTTTAAGTATTTATTAATTTCTGTATGAATTATTTTTTTAGTTTCATAGTTTTCTACTACAGTTTCTATTACCAAATCTGATTGCTTTATACAAAAACTTAGGTCATCATAAGTTTTGGGTATCATATTTTCACAAATTGCATTTGCTCTTACAGATTGAGCTGCTTTTTCAATAGACTCTTTTGCCTTAGCCATATTCCTTGCAACCATATACACTTTTGCATTACCAAAAGATGCAAATATTGCTCCTACTCCTGTTCCTAAAGTTCCATTAGATCCTATAACTGTTACAGTATTAATTATCATTTTTTTCCTCCATTATACTCCAAAATTTTTCATTTATTTGATCTAACATTTTATTTACTTTTTTTACTATTTTTGTTTTATCAAATAATTGCCATACTTTTGTTCTTATTAGCTCTATTAATCCACATATAACAAATACTGTTAAAACAGTAAAAACAAAATGCAAAATTAAATATGGTTTATTAGCAAATTCACTAACTTTAAAAATGTTTTTCCACATAAAATATTTAAATAAAACATTATCATGGATTAGATATATACCAAATGTTAATGGAGCAATTTTTCCAATAATATTGTTTATTTTTTCATTTTTTATTTTTATTTCTCTAAAATATAAGAAAAAGCATATCAAAGAAGTAAAATTTAAAATATTAGAAAAATTAAATAAGCTTAGTAAACTTTTATCAAAGTATTTTATTGATAAAAACCTTAATAATACTATAATAAGCGGAATGATTATAGTAATACCTATTAATAATTTTTTATTAATTTGCATTTTTAAATATAATCTAATATATCCCGCTACTAAATATAAAAAGACAAACCATATTAAACTTTCACCATTTCTAGCATCAATATAATTATTTCCTATAAATATTGTTTTATCTATAACTAAGTACAAAAATAAAATAATCAATAATATTTTATATTGATTTTTAGAAATTCTATTTACCAATATATTAATAAATGGTGCTAATGTATATAAAGCTACATATACTGTTGCAAACCAATATAATCCACTACTAATAGGCATAAATGACTTTATTATTCCTTTAATGCCAACATTTTCTTTAATTAAAATAGATATTAAACACATTATTAAAGAATAAAATAAAACTATAGTCCAAGTATTAAATAATTTTTTTACTTTTATTTTTGATTTTACCATATAATAACCTGTTATTAGCACATATAAGCCAACTGAAATTCTAGATAATGCTCTTACAAAGTCTATAAAGAAATAATTAAAAGTGAAAATATTCAAAGTTTCTAAAATTCCACTGTGTATTATATAATGCGAAGATATAATTAATAACATTGAAATTATTCTCAATAATTCAAAATTCATATCTCTACTTTTTTTTTCCATTGTTACCTCCGATTTTTTACATTCCTAAATAATATAAATTAGTATACAATAGTCTTCTTTTATGAAAAAATATTATTTCATCTCTTTGTTTTGATTTTTAAAGATTAAGTGTCATTCTATGGAATTCTTTGAAACTATAATAGAATTTGAATATATGATACAATATTTGCAAATTTGTTTCTCATGTCTTCCCAGTAGCTTCCTTTAGTTACATCAAATATATTCATTTCTTCTCTCAAGATTTATCTAAACATTATTGCACCTATATCAAATCTTATAGGACAAGCTATATAAGACAAATTATTTTTTTGTACAATTTCATTCATTTTATCTATATTAGGTAAAAATATTTATAAACTTTGCTACTTTAGGATTAATTTTGAGCTTTCTACTTATACCCTCATCATATTCAAATATTCTTGACACATTTACAAACTTTTTTATTCTTTTAAAAATTAATTTTTTCATATAATATTCCTCTACATTTTTTTACTACTATTAAATATTTTCATAATCTTTTCTTTTATTTGTCCTAACATCTCATATGTAAAATTATCTTTTAAAATCAAAAGCAATAAAACATAAACAACAATTCCAACCCCAACTTGTAAGACAATTGATAATAAATTACCAACTTGAATTAATCCAACTAACTTACATATTATAAACATAATAGCAGAAGATATTAAGTATTTTACTGAAAGCTTTAATACTTCCTTTATATTAAAATCTTTTCTTACAAATATAATTTGCGCAAATGTTACAGAAAACTCTGCAATTACAGTACCTATAGAAGCTCCTAATGCTCCATATTTCCATATCAAGCAACTATTCATAATTAAATTAACAACTGCTCCTATAATCACAGAAGTCGTATATTGCTTTTGCCTTTTGGTAGGCAATAAATATTGTCTTCCAATAACATTGCTCATTCCAATAAATAATATAATAGGTGATATTACACTCATCAAAACTTTAACTTTATCATATCCAGGTCCAAAAAATAATGGTACAAACTTATCTGCTACTGCAATTATGCCAAATATCATAGGAAAGGCAAGAATATATACAAAATTAAAAGATTTTTTCAAATAATCATATAATTCTTTCTTCCTATTATTAACAAAACAGTTTGCAATTCTCGGTAATAATACTGTACCAAGTGATGTTATAACAGTTAACAATAATTTAATAATTCTTTCACTCTGTTGATAAAATCCAACTTCTGATTTATCTTCCCATATTACCCCAATCATAGTTTTATCCAATATCGTGTACACTTGGATAGCTATTTCTGGAATAAATAAAGATAAAACTGGCTTTAAATGTTTAATTAAGTTTAATTCTTTAATTTTGACTCTAACCAAATATTTAGGTAAATAGAACCATAATGATATATTTCCAATAAATACAGATAATACATATATCCAAAAATATATATCTAAATCTTCTGCTTTTTTAACAAACAAAAAAATTGATACTACACTAATAAATTTTACAATTAAATTTCTTAAAACTGTCTTTTTAAATTCCTCTAATCCGCTAAAGAACCAACTTATATCTAAGCATTGTGCTATCAATTCCACAATCAATATCTTATAAAAATAGTGATATTCTCCGTTTACTACAAATGTAATGTAAAAAATTATAATAGATATTGTCATTGTTATGAATCTTAACATAACAATTTCAAAAAAACATTTACTATTTTCCTTTATATTATCTTGATGATATGCTATTTCTCTTTGAGCATATAAGCTAATTCCAAGTGAGCCAAACAATATGAAATATGCAGATATAGAAGTTGTATAACTATAAATACCAATATTTTCAGCACCTAAAACTCTTGAAATATATGGTGCAGTTATTAGAGGTAATATAATTACCACTATTTGATAAATTAAATTATATATGTAATTTCTTTTTATGCTATTCTTCATTTTTTCTAAAATAATTTTTCTCCTTTATCAGTTATATTTAAAATTTTTTAAATACTATTACTTACATACATTCTAGCTATTTTCTCTATTATCAAAATCTTTATAATTATATCTTTTAAGAATTGCATCTCTTAATCCTTTATTTATTAGTCTTATTTTCTTAAACTTATATTTTGAATTAGAAAAAAACAATTTTATAGTTAATATTTTCCACTGTATAAAAAAATTTATTTTTTTGTATTTTGAATAATATGTTCTTGTATTTATATAATTATTTCTAACCATATAATAGAAAAATTTAATTCTGTTCATATTTTCCTCTTCAAAAATCGATAAAGATTTTGAGCCTGTTCTTTTATGAATAGCTATACTTCTTCCTACTAAATATCCCCTTCCATATTTTCTTGAAAGTCTAAGCGTATATTCAGTATCATCTCCCCAAATGAAATAATCCTTAACAGGTAATCCTATTTTTTTAGTAGCTTTTCCATTTATTAATATTGAGACAAAAGTTGCTACATCTATTCCAATAATTCCATCTTTTGCATATTGGTGCCATTGAGCAATTCCATTTTTTCCCTTATATTCACTTATTTGTGTGACATTCATACATTCATTATCAATTCCATATACAGAACTTGCTAAAAAACTAACTTTTCCTTTAATAATATTTAAAGATTTTATTAATTCTTCTAAACAATTGCTATTAGGTATTGTGTCATCATCCATTACCCAAATCCAATCTGCATTATCTTCTCTAGCTACTTTTATTCCTTCGTAAAATCCTCCAGCACCACCAATATTTTTTTCTAATTTTTTGTAAAAAACTTCATCTTCTTTTAAAATATTTTGTTTTTCTAACTCATCATATGTTCCATCAGTGCTAGCATTATCTATTATAATTAATTTATTTACTTTATAGCTTTGATTTAAAATTGCTTTTACACATTCTAATAGCAATTTTTTTCTATTAAATGTAACTACTACTGCATCTACTTTCATAATTTTTATCCGCCTTTTTTATTAAACTAAACATAATACTTAATCTTTATTAAATATATCCCTTGTATAAACTTTATATTTAACATCCTTTATTTCGTCAGATAATCTATTAGCCATAATAATATCTGACTTTTCTTTAAATATACATAGATTATTAACTATTTTACAATCATTAAAGAATTGTAAGTTTGAAGTAGGCTCATATATTATTACTTCTTTTTTATTTTTCTTTAAAATATTTATTATATCTTGTATTGCACTTGATCTAAAATTATCTGAACCTGATTTCATTGTTAATCTATAGATGCCTATAGTATTAGGATTATCTTTTAAAATATCATCTGCTATGAATTGCTTTCTAGTTGCATTTGATTTTACAATAGCTTCAATTAGGTTTTGAGGCACATCCTTGTAATTTGCTAATAATTGCTTTGTATCTTTAGGTAAACAATATCCTCCATATCCAAAAGAAGGATTATTATAATGAGTTCCTATTCTAGGGTCTAAACATACACCTTCTATTATTTCCTTACTATTTAATCCTTTTTTTTCAGCATATGTATCTAACTCATTAAAATATGCTACTCTTAAAGCTAAATATGTATTTGCAAATAGTTTAACAGCTTCTGCTTCTGTATTATTCATATATAATACATCTATATTTTTCTTTTCAGCAGCATCTATCAAAAGTTTTGCAAATTTTTTTCCTCTTTCACTTTTCTCGCCAATAATTATTCTTGATGGATATAGATTATCATACAACGCTTTACCTTCTCTTAAAAACTCTGGTGAAAAAAATATATTATCAATTTTATATTTTTCCTTCATTCTTTCAATAAATCCTACAGGTATTGTAGATTTCACAACCATTGTAATACTTTTGCCATTCATAGATTTTACTTTTTTAATTATATCCTCTACACTAGATGTGTCAAAGAAATTTTTTTCTTCATCATAATTAGTTGGTGTACTAATAATAACATAATCAGCGTCCTGAAAAGCTTCTTTATAATTCAATGTTGCTTTTAAATTTAATTTCTTTTCCTTAAAAAATCTTTCAATATATTCATCCTGAATAGGTGAGATTCTTTTATTTATTTTTTCAACTTTTTCTTGAATTATATCCAAAGCATAAACATCATTTTTTTGGCTAAGCAATGTTGCTAAAGATAATCCTACATATCCTGTTCCTGCTACTGCTATTTTCATAAATTTCTCCTTTCAGCTTTATTAAAATTTTTTTATATTCATTTTTTCTCTGTAATTATATAACTTATTATATAGTATACAGCTAATATAACTAATAAATATTGGCCCCAGTAATTGCTTTAGATAAAATTTATATACTGTACTAATATTTTTTCTGTAATATTCTGTTTTTACGAACTTTATTTCTTTTGCATATTTTTTAAAAAATAATAATATAATTTTTCTATCTAGCCTTTTTTTAAATCTAGTCAATTTTGACATTTGTCCATTATAATGTAATAATTCTGAAATTGAGACATATTCATTATATAAATTTTCTTTGCCATTCTTCTTATAAAATTCTTTTATATCTTTAAAAGAGTTTATTATATCCAAAATTTTAAAAGAATATGTTCTAGATATTCCAGTAGATACAATTCTATATTTAAATATTTTTTTATTTATTATATTAACCTTTTCCGCCTTTAGTAGAGCTTTAATGAAGAAATTTAAATCTTGTCCAATTTTTACATTTGCAAATTTTATAAAATTATCTTTAATAATACGTGCATTATAAATTTTATTACCCGGTAGAGGATTTTCACAAGTTAAAGCAAGAATATCCTTTTCAAGCTCTAATTTCATATTTCTTTCATATAAATTCTTGTCTCTTAGCTTGTTTCCTTGACAATCTATTTCTTCATAATTTCCGAATTACAATACTAGCATCGTTTTTTGAAATGCTATTTACCAATAATTCAATAGAATCTTCATTTAAAATATCATCTGAATCAAAAAACATTAAATATTTCCCTTTAGATAATTTTATACCTTTGTTTCTTGCTTCAGGAGCTCCTAAATTTTCTTGGTTAATTATATTGATTCTTGAATCTCTATTTTTGTAATCTTCAATTATTTTTTTTGAATTATCTGTAGATCCATCATTTATTAATAAAACTTCTATGTTTTTATAATTTTGTGACAAAATAGAATCCAAGCAATTACCAATGTATCTTTCTGCATTAAATATTGGTACAATTATTGACACCAGCTCATTATATTTGCTCATTATTGTTGTAAATCCTTTCTATACTTTCTTTAAGTTTTTTAAGACCATAACCTTTTTCTTCTATTACATCATTCATACTTTTTCTTTGTGTAATATATTTTTTCTTTTCTAATATTTTAGTAGCCCAATATTCTTTTCCTTTATCAAGGTCAATATATTCTATTAAATTCGTTAAACTTACCTCTTTTGTAATATTATTAGAATATACACCATAAAGTCCTGAAATTTGCTCTTCAATGCTAACTACTGGTTTACCTTCAAATATTGAAGGAAGCACAAAGCAATCCATTGCTGATAAAACTCCTGGTACATCCTGAGTCACTCCATAAAAGATAACCTTGTCTTCTAGCCCTTTGTTTTTTACAACCTCTTTAATATTACTCTTTAATTCTCCATCACCTACAAGTAAAAGTTTGACATTTTTTTCTATTTTACATATTTCATCAAAAACATCTATCAAAAACAAATGATTTTTTTCCTTACTGAATCTCGCAATATTACCAATTACAAAAGTATCTTTATCTGCATTTATTTTTCTTCTTATATTGTTTCTTTTTTCTTCGTTAAACAAATATCTTTCCACATCTACAGAGTTATTAACAATACTGACTTGTTTCAATTTTTCCTTACAAAACATCCAAGTTGCTGCTTCGTTTGAGCAAGCGACATAATCTGTTGGAACATTTTTTAAAAGAACTTTAAAAATATTATGTGCTAATATTTTTAAGCTTTTTAATTTTCCTGATACATTAGAATTATGGCTATGTACTACTATTTTTCTTACCCCACTTTTTTTAGCAATAAGTGCATATGTTAAATCAATCGAATTACAAATATTAAAATGAATTAAATCATATTTATCACTTGTAATTATTTTTTTCATTTTTTTCATAGCCTTTATTCTTCTTTCAAGTGGTTTAATTCCTCCTTTTGATAATAAGCTTATAATTTTAACATTTCTATTATTTAACTCTTTGTCATATAAATTTGTTCCGCTTTTTTGCACATAATAAAGTTATTTCATATTTATTGCTATCTAAGCATCTAATTAAATTCATAGTAAAAGATTCTATTCCACCATTTTGCCATTTATCACTATATATCAATATTTTTTTCATTTTTTCTTCCATTTCTCTCTATATAATATAATATAAAATACATTATTGGAATAAAATATATTATTCCTTTTTCTATGTAGTATAATCCATACCAAGTAGTTCTAAATACTGCCATTATTAAAAAAGCCCATAGAAAAAATCTATATTTTGTTTGCTTCTTTAAAATGCAATAATAAATTAGTACTTCTACAAACGGATATATTAAAACTCCTAATACCCCAAAATTCATCAAAGGTTCATCTAAAAAGAAATCTCCACCAGCAGTATTGTATTTCTTTTGTAATAACAAATCCGTACTTTCATCAAAATTCAAAAAAGGAATAGCTTTAATTAAATAAGTCTTATATGATGACCCTAATAATAAATCATTTGTATAAATATAATCAATAGCAGAATTAAACACATATGCAACATCACAAGCAGTATTCTGTATAAATACTTTACGTACAAGATTTGTAAAAGAAATTTCACTATTACCACTTCTCTGTTCCCCAACAAAATTCATTGTAAATAGTATTAATAATCCTATGATTATTAGCATAAATATATTCTTAAATTTCACTTTCGAATTTTTTTGGTTATACAGTATTATAATTAGTAATATTATTAAACCTATAATGTCTACTCTCTCATAATGTGACAAGAACCAAAATATAACAAATCCAAAAATTATTTTTACAAATTTGCTACTTCTAATATTTGGTATTAAAAAAATCAAAGAAACTATAGCAATGTGATTCCAT
>CAWVEX010000057.1:0-13170 GCA_963928415.1 Bacillota bacterium
CTTCTGAAAATTCTTTAATACTAAAGAAATCTCCATCTTCTATTGATTTTGTTATTCTTGTTAGATCTTGATAAACAATTCTTCCTGCACCAATATTAGTATGACCTACTTCTGAATTTCCCATTTGGCCTTCTGGAAGTCCAACACTTGGTCCACTTGCATATACTTCTGCTGTTGGACATGTCATCATTAGTTTGTCAATATTAGGCTTTTTGGCATTTGCAACTGCATTTCCTTCTTTATTAGGATTTTTTCCGAAGCCGTCTAATATCATTAGCATTGTTACTTTCTTACTCATTTTTACCATCCTTTTCTTTTCACATAGCTTAAAGTTCTTTAAGCTAAATTTAGTTTTCATTAATAAGTATTTATATTATTCCAAATATTTATTTATCAAAGTTTACAATCTTTTCAAAGCTATCTACCTTAAGGCTTGCTCCTCCAACTAATCCACCATCTATATCTGACATTGAAAATAATTCTTTTGCATTTTCAGGTTTTACACTTCCTCCATACAAAATAATTACTTCTTCTGAAACATTTTCACCATAAACTTCCTTTATTTTATTTCTAATTTGCTTAATTGAATTGTTGGCATCTTCTTTTGTAGCAGTTTTACCAGTTCCAATTGCCCATATTGGTTCATAAGCAATTATTGTATTTTTAACTTCATTTTCTGTAAGACCCTCTAATGCTTTTTCAACTTGAGAAGTTATAACTTTTTCAGTTTCATTTGCTTCTCTTTGCTCTAAAGTTTCTCCTACACAAACTATTGGTTTTAAGCCTTCATCTAATGAAGCTTTTAATTTAAGGTTAACTGTTTCATCAGTTTCTGCAAAATATTGTCTTCTTTCTGAATGCCCAATTATAACATATTCTGTATTTATAGATTTTAGCATTTTAGGTGATACTTCACCAGTGTATGCTCCTGATTCTTTGTAAAATACATTTTGTGCACCTACATGAATATTTGTTTCTTGCACAGATAATAGTGAATAAAACAAATCTGTAAATGGTACACATAATATTACTTCATTTTTTGTATTTTTAACCTTTGGTGCAAGCTCAGTAATAAATTCTATCGCTTCATTTGGAAGCATATTCATTTTCCAGTTTCCTGCTATTACTTTTCTTCTCATAAGACTCCTTTCTAACACTTACTTATTTAAAAAGTTCCTTATTTTCTTTTACAAAATCTTTAAGTGAAATTGTACAATTTTTAAGTTCTATATCATCTTTTATAGATATTTTTTTAGTATCATAATATCCTACATTATTTAATGTGCATACTATAATTTCTTTATTTTTTGCATCTACCATTATGTACTTTGGAACTCCAAATTCTCCATATACTGTATATTTTTGAATTTTATCTTTTCTAATACTTCCTTTTGATATTATTTCAAAAATTACATCTGGCACTCCTTTTATTCCTTTTGAAGTTATTTTAGATTCATCACATACAACCATAATATCTGGTTCTAATGTATTTAATTTATCTAATATTAAATCAGTAGGTGCAACAAAAGTTTTACACTTTTTATCCTTTAACTTTGATTTTAGTTGTGTTGCAATTTCTAGCACTATTTCCTGATGAAGTGTTGATGGAGCAGCCATCATTAAGATGTTTCCATCTTTATCTTTATGAACTTGCATATCTCCCCATTCATCTTTATAATAAATTTCACCATCAATAAGTTCACATCTTACAGTTTCACTTATCTTTTTATAATCTTTATATGTAAAAGTTGGCTTGTTTAAAGACGCTAAATATTTCATAAATTCTTTCTCCTTTTCATTCATAAATATTTAGTGCCCCCTCTCTTTTAATTTAAATATTATTTATCTTGTATGCATTCAATTCCTGGTAATTTCTTGCCTTCTATAAATTCAAGTGAAGCTCCACCACCTGTAGAGATATGTGACATTTTATCTGCTAAGCCTGCTTTAGTTACTGCAGCTGCTGAATCTCCACCACCAATTATTGTTGTGCAATCTTTAAGTTCTGATAAGCATTTTGCAATGGCATTTGTACCAATAGCAAATTGGTCAAATTCAAATAATCCAACTGGTCCATTCCATAATACTGTTTTAGCTTTCCTAAGCTCTTCTGTATATAGTTTTATTGTTTCTGGTCCTATATCAAAACCTTCCCATCCATCTGGTATTTCTGAATATTTTACAACTTTGCTTTCTGTATCTGGTTTAAATTCTTTACCAATTTTATTATCTAATGGTAAAAGCATTTTTACACCTTTAGCTTTTGCCTTTTCCATTAAGCTTGTAGCTAAATCTAATTTATCTAATTCACATACTGAGTTTCCTACTCCATAACCTTGTGCTTTATAGAATGTATAAGCCATTCCACCACCAATAAGTAGAGTGTCAACTTTTTCTAATAAGCTATCTATAACACCAATTTTATCAGATACTTTCTTTCCACCTAGTATTGCAACAAATGGTCTTACTGGATTATTTAAAGCATCACCTAAAGCTTTTAATTCTTTTTCAATTAAGAATCCACAAGCTGATGGTAAATATTTAGCAACTCCTGCTGTTGATGAATGTGCTCTATGGCATGTACCAAATGCATCATTTACATATACTTCTGCTAATGATGCTAATTCTTTGCTAAATTCATCATCATTTTTTTCTTCTCTAGGATCAAATCTAACATTTTCAAGAAGAACTACATCTCCTTCTTTCATATTACTTGTTAGTTCTTTTGCACTTGGTCCTACTATATCTTCTGCAAGCTTAACTTCCTTACCTAATTGATTAGATAATTCTTTTGCAACTGGAGCTAAAGAGAATTCTTTTTTAACTTCTCCCTTTGGTCTTCCTAAATGTGAGCATAAAATTAATTTTGCATTATGCTCTAATAAATATTTAATTGTTGGAAGTGCTGCTATTATTCTAGTTTTATCTGTAATGTTTAAGTTTTCATCTAGTGGAACATTAAAGTCACATCTAAGTAAAACTTTCTTTCCGTTTACATCAATATCTTTGATTGTTACCTTATTCATAAAATACCTTCTTTCTTAGGAGCTATACTCCTATACATTTAGCATTACTATTTTATATCAAATTTGCCAAGTTTTCAATAGTTTTAAAGAAAAAAAGAAAAGCAGTAAAAGATGTTTAATTTTCTTTATCTGCTTTTCTTTTTTTGTAGTTAATTTTTAAGAACTTTAAATATTAACTGTCTGTTGTATATCAATTTAGAAATTTTGTATTTTAATTACATATTTCCGTCTTTCTCAGCCATATAGCAAGCTAGGTCTACTAATTTATGAGCATAACCCCATTCATTATCATACCAAGCAACTAATTTTACGAATGTATCTGTTAATTGGATACCTGCTTTAGCATCAAATATACATGTGTGTATATCACTTATAAAGTCTGATGATACAACATCTTCATCTGTATATTCAATTATTCCTTTCATATATGTTTCAGATGCTTCTTTCATAGCATTGCAAATTTCTTCGTAACTTGTTGGTTTTGCTAAGTTACATGTTAGGTCAACTACTGATACATCTAGTGTTGGTACTCTAAATGACATACCTGTTAATTTTCCATTTAGTGATGGGATAACTTTTCCAACAGCTTTTGCTGCACCTGTAGATGATGGAATTATATTTCCTGAAGCAGCTCTACCACCTCTCCAGTCTTTTTTAGAAGCTCCATCAACTGTTTTTTGTGTAGCAGTTGTTGAATGAACTGTTGTCATTAATCCTTCTGTTATACCAAATTTATCATTTATAACTTTAGCAAGTGGTGCTAAGCAGTTTGTTGTGCAAGATGCATTTGAAACAATATTCATACTTGGGTCATATGTTTCATTGTTAACTCCCATAACAAACATTGGAGCATCTTTAGATGGTGCACTAATAACTACTTTTTTAGCTCCTGATTCTAGATGAGCTTTTGCTTTTTCTGTTGTTGTAAAAGCTCCTGAACATTCAAGAACATAATCTACACCCATTTCTCCCCAAGGAACATTGTGTGGGTCCATTTCATTATATACTTTTATTTCTTTTCCGTTTATTGTAAGTGTATTTCCTTCACCTTTTATATCTCCATTAAATCTTCCATGTATTGTGTCATATTTAACCATATATGCCATATAGTCTGCTGCTATAAAAGGATCATTTATTGCTACTATATCTACATCTCCTTTTTCTAAAGCTGCTTGGAATGCAAGCTTTCCTATTCTACCGAATCCATTGATTCCTACTTTAACTGACATAATAAAAACCTCCTTAATAAAATTGCTCTTTACTTTAATATTTTTTGACAATACTATTTTTTTATACTGTTTATAAAAAAATTATTAAATATTTTCTTGAGCAAGATTATTTTATAACAAAAAAGAACACTTTTCAAGTGTTCTTTTTAATTTGTATTATTATTTTCAAAAAATATCCATTATATGCATAAAGTAACTATAAAGATACTTTTACATCTTTAGATTCTTCTTTTCTATAACTGTATGGTCTTAAATGGAAACCATTGTCGAAATAGATTTCTTGTGTCCAAAAATCACGTACTTCTTGAAATACTTTCTTTTGCTTTGGTGTTAATTCTACTACTATTTCTTGGAATAAATAATTTTTTAAATTAGTCCAAGGGCTTAGTTTTGCTGGAACATGTGTATAAACAGAAGAATTTTTTTCATTTTCATTATTTTCCATATTTTTCTCCTCCTTTGTTACTCTATTCATAGTATATACTAACTATACTACAACTATTAAAAATTAGCAAGTAATTTTTTTAAATTTTATATTACATTTTTGTTACAAAATGTATTTTATTTATTTTTTATGGTATTATATATAAAATAAAAAGTAAGGAGTGATTTTATGACACCACATAATGAAGCTAAAAAAGAAGATATTGCAGATATTGTATTAATGCCTGGAGACCCACTTCGTGCAAAATACATTGCAGAAAATTATTTAGAAGATTACAAACTAATTAATTCAGTAAGAAATATGCTAGGTTATACTGGATTTTATAAAGGAAAAAGACTAACAGTTTTTGCATCTGGTATGGGAATGCCAAGTATGGGAATATATGCTTATGAACTATATAAATTTTATGATGTAAAATCTATTATTAGACTAGGTTCTTGCGGAGCATATTCTCCTGACCTTAATATATTTGATACAATACTAGTTAATACAAGTTATACTGAAGGAAATTTTGCTTATGGCTTAGAAGGAGTAAATTGTCACAAAGCTATGGCAGATAAAGATTTAAATTTATCAATAGAAAATAAAGCTAAAGAACTAGGAATTAATTTAATTAGTGGAGATGTTCTTTGTAGTGAAGTTTTTGATTATTATGTTAAAGATTTAAATGCTTTAATTAATAGATTTCCTAAAGATTTAAATATTATTGGAGCCGAAATGGAATCTTTTGCTTTATTTTATCTAGCAAAATATTTGAATAAAAAAGCATCTTGCCTGCTTACTGTTGTTGATTCACATTATAAAAAACAAGAAATATCTGCCGAGAACAGAGAAAAATCTTTAAATACTATGATTAAATTAGCCCTAGAAGCTATTTAAGATTAAAAGTGCAATTGTAAGTTTATCTTACAGTTGTATTTTTTATTTTTACAAAATATATTCTTCTACTTTTTTAATAGTTATTGAAAGGGCTTCTGCTATTTTTTCATTATCAAATCCCATATTATGCATTTTTTTGCTGGCTTTCTTTTCCTTTTCTTTTATTCCCTCTAATCTACCTAAAGCTCTTCCTTCTGCTTTTCCTATTTTTCTTTCGTACTCAATGTTTTTCATATAAGTTTCTGATAACATATTTTTCCTCCTTTTTTAATTAATAACTTTTTATGATTAATATATTAGCATAAAAAGTTTATGTTAACAGTATACCATTTTTCCATTTATTGTCAAGGTATTTTTAATCTTTTGCTTTAAGAATCGTTCGACTTTTTTCGACATAAAAATAGAACCTAACTTTTGGTTAGATTCTATACTAATTATATTATCTTTTATTATTCCAAGTTCTCCTTCATGATTATTTTCTTCTTCATTTACTTCTTCTTTTATAGTATTATCTATTTCAGGACCAACTATTTCTTCTATTTTTTTAAGCTCAGATTTCATTAAATTATACATTGACTCTGTATACTTGCTTGTTCCTGATTCATAATCTTTTATAATTTGCTCAATATCTAAAAGTTCATATCTATCTTTTGCATTTTGTCCATTATCATAAACATATACTGGAGTGTATGTAGCTTTGTCTATTGATATTTTTCCAGTTTTTCCATCTTTTCTTACTTCAACATTTAATATCAATGTATCTCTTGTATAATTATCTGTTTGAGCTGAGAAAAAATTTCCCATTGAATAAATTACAAATCCTTCTTTTGTTGTTCCATCATCTAATGTTACAGTTTTCATTTCCATTGGTTCTGGTACATGTGCATGATTTCCAAGTATTATATCTGCACCATTTTTTATTAAAAACTCTGCTAAATCTTCTTGCTCTGAAGTTGGCTTTAATCTATATTCTGCACCCCAGTGCATACTAACACATATAAGCTCTGCTCCTTCTTCTTTTGCTTTATCTAATTGCTCTTTTATTAAATCTTTGTCAATTAAATTAACACTGTATTCTTTTCCACTTGGTATTGGAATTCCATTAGTTCCATATGTAAAACATAAAAAAGCTGTTTTTATTCCATTTAAGTCTTTCATTAAAATAGTATCTTGTTCTTCTTTACTTCTAGATGTTCCAGTATGTGCTATACCATATTCATCTAAAACATTTAATGTTCTTTCTAGCCCAGTATATCCTTTATCTATACAGTGATTATTTGCTGTTGTTAAAATATCTATTCCTATTTCTTTTAAATCTAAAGCTAATTCATCTGGTGAATTAAATGTTGGATAACCTGAATATCCTCTATCTTTTCCAGCTAAAGTTGTTTCTAAATTTCCTACTGCAACTGTAGCTCCTTCAATATATTTTTTTATATTTTTAAACATTGGAGAAAAGTCATAAGTTCCTGTTTCTGAATTATATGCGTCTTTAAAGTTTTGACTATGGCAAAGTGTATCTCCTATTCCTACTATATTTATAACTGTATCTTCTGGAACTTGTTCTTCTACTACATTTTGAACATTGCTTTCTACTTTATTATTTCCATTATCTTTATTAAATAATTTTGAAGCTATATTTGGATTATTTACTAAAGCATATATTCCTAAAGATATTGCAATTAATGCTATAATTATTATAACTCCTAAAAATACATTTAGCTTTTTTACCTTTTTTCTTCTAGCCATATTTATCCTCCTTTTATTTTATATTTTTTAACTTTTTAATTAATTTTTATATACAGATTGTCCCTTATTTTTAATAAAAAGTCAATAGATATTTTAATTTATTAATTATTTAATTTAAAACTAAAAAATAAGGTTATTATATGTTAAACTAATAATAACCTTAAATGTTTTTAAATCTCCATTTGACTTCCTAAAAATGTAGCTGCAACTGATGCAACTTCCTCTTCTGTTTTTTCCATTTTAGTATTTGCATCTTTGCTAATTAAAGCAACACTTCCTATAACATCACCATCTGATATAATTGGACAAATAACCTGTGGTTTTATTTCTTTATCTTTATTACCTTTTTCAGTAATATATACAGAATTAGTTCCATCACTCACAAATTTTTGTCTTGTGTTAAATATCTTTTCTAAATCCGGACTAATTTTTTGTTCTAATAAATCTTTTTTACTTGTTCCTGCTACAGCTATAACTGTATCTCTATCAGTTATAATACTTATATGACCTGTAATTTTATTTAAGCTTTCAACATATTCTGTTGCAAAATTAGAAAGTTCTCCTATAGGTGAATACTTTTTTAAGATAATATCTCCATCTTTTTCTGTAAATATCTCAAGTGGATCTCCTTCTTTTATTCTTAATGTTCTTCTTATTTCTTTAGGAATAACTATTCTTCCTAAATCATCTATTCTTCTCACAACTCCTGTCGCCTTCATTTAAAAATCTTCCTTTCTTTTTGAATAAGTATATGATTTATACTTTAACTTTTAAATAGAATGTAAAAGTTTCACTAAATTTTCCTTATATTGCTATTATGTTCAAAGAAAAGAAATTTATGCAAAATTTTGAATATTAATCTATATCTTTCTTACTTCTCATTTTTAATTTTTTTATTTAAACAAAGCAAAATCTAATAAAATTTACTTATTTTATTAACTTTTAAGCACATTTTGTCGAATTTTGTCTCAAATTACTTGACATATATATATTAAAAGTATAGTATCTAATTAAGTAGTTCTTTTTTTCGAAGGGAAATGTTCCTTCTACAAGCAAAGGAGAAATTTCTATGGAAAGGTTGACTATCGATGGTGCCCGCATCGTTCCGAGCTTCAAAGGTTCCAAAAGCATAATGCTTACGGCAACTATCCCTGAGCGCAAAATCACAGCCATTTTTTTGCCCGAGGATATTCGCAAGCTGATTTGTGGGGCTGTCTCTTACGAGCTTGCTTACCATGATGCTTTTGGTAAGCCTCGTAACGAAGATGACTACAATCGAGCAAAAAAGCTTGAGGAAATTATCCATTCTGCCTTGGTTCAAGGCCTTAATGATGAGAGTCTTACTCTTACTCAGGCAAGAGAGATTTTATTTTCTCTTGGTCTGCCCACCGATGAGTTTGAGCTCTAAGCTCACTTTTCTTACCGTTTGAAGTTTCTTTATGTATTACCAATACGGCAATAAAGCAAAGGCGTTACAATCTACTGTAACGCCTTTGCTTTATTTTTTTATTTAATCTTTTATAAAAAATTATATTACTAGATTAAATTTTTATTGTTTCATCATATTTTTAATAGCTTCTATTTCTTCATCTTCTTTTAATCTCATAAAAATTGGTTCACCTTTTTCAATAACTTTTATATCTTTAATATCTTTATATTCCTTTAAAGTGTCCCAATTTACATTATTGCTCATTCCAAGTTGTCTTAACATATTATCTGATGTATCTTTCATTAGAGGTCTTATTAATATTGCAATTTCTCTTAAATTAGCAACTAAGTGATAAATACAAGATTTAAGTTTTTCAATATTTTCTTCATCCTTAGCTAAAGCCCAAGGTGATGTTTCATCAATATATTTATTAGTTCTTGAAATATAGCTCCATATTTCTTTTAAGCTATTTCCAAATTCAAAATTGTCTATTTCACGAGTAAAGTTATCTATTACATCTTTTGATGCTTTTTCTAAATCTTCATCAACATCATTTTGAATTCCATTATATTCTGGAACTTTACCTTCAAAATATTTATTAACCATAGATATTGTTCTATTTAATAGATTGCTTAAATCATTACATAAATCATAATTATATCTTTTCACAAATTCTTCTGGTGAGAACAATCCATCTTGAGATGTTGGTACTTCTCTAATTAAAAAATATTTAGTAGCGTCTAAGCCATATCTTTCAATTAATTGTTCTGGATATATTACATTTCCTTTAGATTTACTCATTTTACCATCTTTCATCATAATCCAGTTGTGTACAAATATTGTTTTAGGAATTGGTAAATCTAGTGCCATTAGGAATATTGGCCAATAAATTAAGTGAAATCTTGCAATATCTTTTCCCACTATATGAAGGTCTGCTGGCCAGTATTTTTTAAACATACTATCATCATCAGATAAATATCCTAGAGCTGTTATATAGTTAGTTAGTGCATCAAGCCATACATATATAACATGTTTTGGATCACTCTTAACTTTTATTCCCCAATCAAAAGAAGTTCTTGTAACACATAAATCTTCTAAACCTGGTTTTATAAAGTTATTAATCATCTCTGTTTTTCTATATTCTGGTTTTATAAAGTCTGGATGAGTATTATAATATTCTAAAAGTTTATCAGCATATTTTTTCATATTAAAAAAATATGCTTCTTCTTTCATCTTTTTAACTTCTCTTCCACAATCTGGGCACTTACCATCTACTAATTGTGTTTCTGTAAAATATGATTCACAAGGCTTACAATACCATCCTTCATATTCTCCTTTATATATGTCACCTTGTTTTAAAAATCTTTCAAATATTTCTTGAACGGCTTTTTCATGGTATTCATCAGTTGTTCTCATAAATATATCATTATCTATTTTCATAGTTTTCCATAACTTTTTAGCTGCATCAGCTTGAATATCTACATATTCTTTAGGAGACATATTAGCATCTTTTGCCTTATCTTCTATTTTTTGTCCATGTTCATCTACACCAGTTAACATTAACGAGTCATATCCTTGCATTACTTTTAGCCTCTTTAACATATCTGCTAAAACAGTAGTATATGCTGTTCCTATATGAAATTTACCGCTTGGATAATAAATTGGTGTTGTTACATAATATTTGCTCATATTTTCTCCTCCTTTAATTTTTTATTACAAAAATTATTATACCATAAAAGAACTGTAATTTCCATATTTCTAGCAATTTTATTATTTTATTTTTACAATTTTTAGAATAATAAATTAATTAGAAAATAAAAATAGACTAAATCATTCTAATATTTCTTATAATTACTTCCATATTTGAATTTATTTTTCCTTCAATAAGATAAATTTCACCTTTTTTCAATATTCTTAAGCATTTATCTGCTAATTTATCATATGCTAATATTTTTATAACTGAACCGTTTTTTAATTTTCCAATAATCCTACATATTGCGTTATTTTTATTATTTAATAAAAATGTATATTTATATTTTATTATTTTTACTTTTACAAAAACTTCATTCATATTTTTGCCTTTTTCTTTTATTTTATATTAAACTATCTATGCATAAAATATCCTTGATATTTTATTATATAATATAAATAAATTTAATATATTATAAATTAAGCATAAGATTTATATATTTACTAAATAATAGTTACTAATATAAATCTTATTGATTCTTATTTACCTAAATTAGGAAGGGATAAACTTCTTTAATATCTAATACTTTACTGTATATATTCCGTAAAATATATAATCTGAAATAATATTAGAGTGACACGGAAACCGATGTTGTCGTTCGAATTGCTAGGACTATTGTTGTTACGATTGGAAGCTGGATTGTTAGAGCCGGAATTGTTGTAGTTACCACCGGCGATTAACACGGTTGTTAGTAGAGTTCGCCTTTACAGTTTATCCCCATTTTAAATATAATTTATATATATTTCTTTTGCTTAAAATATTTTATTTAAATAATATTTTTAGTTATTTATAAAATACTATTGATAAAACTATTGTTCAAATAGCTTTAATTCTAAATTTCTTGTATTTGCTATTTTTAAATATCCTAAATGACCTGCTAAATATCTTTTTGCATCTTTATAGGTCATTTTACCATTTTTTATTTCATATCTTAAATATTTTATTTTCTTTTTAAGTTTTTTCTTTCCCTTATCTCTTATTTTTAATCTGTATTCATTAATTTTATATCCACAATAGTTTACTCCTTGAGAACTTTTAAATATTTGGGTTTTATTATTTAATTCTAAGTGTAAGTTTTCTTTTAAAAATCTTCGTATATTTTCTAAAGCATCTATTGCTTCTTCTTTTGTTTTTACTAATATTACACTATCATCCATAAACCTACTATAGTATTTAATATGTAACTTATGCTTTATATATCTATCTATTTCATTTAAATATATGTTACCGAAACATCTGTGAGCTGTAGTTCCCAATTTCAATGCCAACCTTCTTTTTTTGAATATATATAATTTGCTCTATTAAATTCATAACATCTTTATCTAAAATATTTTTCTTAAGTATTTTTAATAGTATTTCTTTATCTATACTATTAAAGAATTTGCTTACATCCATCTTTAAAATATAATAATTATTCCATATTTTTTTGCAATGTTTCATCATCTTTTGCAAATCTAAACAAGCTTTGTGCATACCTCTTCCTTCTATACAAGCATAAGTTGTATAAACAAATTTTGGTACATATACTGGTTTTATGAAATTATCTACTAGCCATCTATTTACTATTCTATCTATATATCTTGCCTTTTCTATTTTCCTTACTTTTGGCTCATATACATAAAATGATGTATAAGCACTTGGTTTATATGTTTTATTCTTTAGTTCTTCTAAAAGGTTCATTAAATATTCTTCTTGTTTTAGATTAAATAATATTATTTCTTTTCTATGACCTTTAGATCTTTTACTTAATTTATGTGCTTCTAATAGTTTTTCATAGCTTAAGCATTCATTCCATTTATTTCTTAGTGTCTTTGGCATAATATTTAATTAGCCCTCCTAATATTTTACCAACTTCAAGTAACATTTCAAATGCTATTCTATATTTCTTCTCATCAATCCATCTGTTATTTTTCATTATTCTTAGATATATCCTTTGACAGTTTAGTTTTGCATCTATACTATTTAAGTAATACATTTTCCTACTTTTTTCTATTTTAGGAATATATACAATATTTTCTATTGTTTGATACATTGAACTTTTAAATTCATTTCCTATACTATATTTTTCAGTCCTTGGAATTTTGTTTAACATATTTAATATATATTCCATATATCTTTCATATTTAGGTATTAACTGAAGTTCCTTTTCCATCTTTTTTACTTCTTTCTGCTAGTTTCTTAAAAATAGCTCTTTGATCATCATCTTTCCAAGGATTATATCCGCTACATTTTTTGCAATCTAAACAAGAATTATCTTCATATATTTCTTTACCTTCAAATGTATATTCAAGTTTTATTTCTTTAGTTTTACTTTCATAACTGTATATATTAAAGTTATATCCTAGTTTTTCTAATGAATCTACATAATTAAATATACTACTTACTGGTACTCCAACTTTACATATTTTACTTTTTTGACATGTTATTTTTAATCCTAAAAGTTTATGCAGTATTACTGCATCTTTACCAAGTGATACAAAAAATGCTCCACATTTTACTATTATTATTTTTCCTTTTTCTTCTTTTTGTAATTTTTCTATTATTTCTGTATATTTCATATTTTCCTACCTTTCTTTATTTTGACTGTCCTTATTTTTTTGAAAAAAAATAAGGACTAGTCCGGTAGGACTAGTCCGGTAGGAACGACCTTTAGCTCACGCTAT
>CAWVEX010000058.1:0-6385 GCA_963928415.1 Bacillota bacterium
AAGTAACTCCAAATATAATAGATATAACAATACCAAATGATTATAATGTTAGTTCGATAAATACTAAACAAATAAGAGTTCATTATGCTAGTAGAGAAAATATAGAACTGGGTGTGATAAAAATAAAATCACCTTTTGGAAATACTATAAAATCTTATAATTTTGAAAGGACAATTTGTGATATTGTAAAAAATGAAAATAAATGTGGACTAGATATAGAGCAAAGAAATAAAATTATTAAAAATGCTTTTGCAAATAATGAAATTGACGGAGCAAAGTTAGTACAGTATGCAAAAAAAATAAAATGTGAGAAAAAAATAAGAGCAATAATGGAGGTAATGATATGATAAAAAATATCCAATCTTTAATGGATAAATCTAAAAATTTTGCAAAGGAAAATGGGTTATCTGTTCAAGAAGTATTACAAAATTACATGTTTGAAAGATTTTTGGAAAGATTATCAAAATCAGAATATAATGAAAAGTTTATTATAAAAGGACGGATTTTTATTATCTTCTATAATGGGAATTAATATGAGAACAACAATGGATATAGATGCCAATATTACAGGAATGGATTTTGAAAAAAGTAAAATTGAAGAAATGATAAATAAAATTATTACTGTAGAAATAGAAGATGATGTAACTTTTGAAATAGATAAAAATATGCCAATAAAAGAAGATAATGAATATGGTGGTTATAGATTTAAACTAATTGCAAAATTAAGAAATTTAAGAATACCTTTTGGGGTAGATATCTCAACAGGAGATTTAATTACACCAAGAGCAATAGAATATAATTATAAAACGATATTAGAAAATGATAATATTAACTTATATACATATAATTATGAAACAATAATTGCTGAAAAATTAGAAACAATTTTAAAAAGAAATACTGCTAATAGTAGAATGAAAGATTATTATGATTTATATTATTTTGCAACTTATAAATGGAAAGATATAGATATAAATACATTAAAATCAGCTATTCATACAACTTTCAATCACAGAAATTCTGAAGAATATTTAAAAAGGTTTAATACAATAATAAAAAATATTTTAGAAGATGAAACTTTAACAGCTAGATGGGACAAGTATAGAAAAGAACACGAATATGCAAAAGAAATTGAATTTAATGATACAATTAGAACAATTAAAAAAATATATGATGTATTATAATTTAAGTAAAAAAATAGGAGCGAAAAAAATGACTGATGAAGATTATATTGATATAGCAATAGAAATTAGCAAAAATGCTAAATATCCTTATGGTGCTATTGTAGTAAAAGATAATGAAATTATTGGTAGGAGCGATGATGAAACATTAATGTCAAGGAGTATGTATTCACATGCTGAATTAAAAGCAATAGAAAGTGCTTCTAAAAACAAAAATCTATATGGAGATTTAAATGGAGCAACAATATATATATCTTGTGAACCTTGTATGATGTGTATGGGTGCAATTTTATATGAACAATTTTCTAAAATTGTTTATGCAGCAACCCTTAAAGATAGTAATGATAATTATTGTCTAGAAATGATAACCAATATAGACGAACTAGCGAAATATGCAAGTAATAATATAGAAATCATAAAAGAATTACACAGAGAAAAAGCAGTAGAAGTATTAAAATTAAAAGGAGAAGAAAATGGATAAAGCATTTGTAGAAAAGTGGTTAAATGATTTAAAAGATTATTGGTTTAATAAAGATATAGATAACGCCGTTTCCTTATTTAAAAAAACAACATTTTATCAAGAAACACCTTTTATGAAACCTTATACCACTATTCAAGAAATAAATGAAGAATGGCAACATATAAAAAATGAGAATATACAAAAAATTGAATTTAAAATATTAGCAATAGACAACTATACAGTAATAATAGAATGGGGTTTACAACAAAATGATGAAGAATACGATGGAATTTATGAGATAAAATTCAATGATAATTTAGAATGTGTTTATTTTAAAAGTTGGGAAATGGAGAAGCAGATATAAAATGAAAATTATTGAAAAACAAATAAAAGTAAATGACTATGTAACAAAATCAAATTTACCAGCTAGTGATTATGTAATAAATCCTTATGTTGGTTGCCCTCATGGATGCAAATATTGTTATGCAAGTTTTATGAAAAGGTTTACAGGGCATAAAGAAGATTGGGGAACTTTTATTGATATAAAACACTGTGATAAAAAAATTAGTGTAAATAAGCTAAAAAATAAAAGAGTGTTTTTATCATCGGTTACAGATTGCTATAATAAATTTGAAGAAAAATATGAATTAACAAGAAATATATTAAAACAACTAGTAGATGTAGATTGTGAATTATATATTTCAACTAAATCAAAGTTGATTTTAAGAGATATGGACTTATTAAAGCAAATGAAAAACTTAATAGTATCAATGTCTATTAATACATTAGATGAGAACTTTAAAAATGACATGGATAATGCTAGTTCGATACAAGAAAGGCTACAGACTTTAAAAGAACTTTATAATAATGGAATATTTACAGTTTTGTTTATGTCGCCAATATTTCCATATATAACAAATTTTAAAGAAATTATAGAAGCAAGTAAACAATATGTTAATGAATACTGGTTTGAAAATTTAAATTTAAGAGGAGATTACAAAACAAAGATATTATTTTATATCCAAGAAAAATATCCTGAATTAATAGATAAATATAATAATATTTATATTAGGGGAAATAAACAATATTGGTATGATTTATCAAAAGAAATTCAAGAATATTGCGAAAATAATAATGTAAAATATATAAACTACTTTTATCATGAAGAATTAGTGCAAAATAAGAAAAAACAGATTTAAAATTAGGAGAATTTTATAATGGAAAAAGAGAGAATATCACATTTAGACTCAACAGCTTGTTTAGAATGGATAAATATTGATGACCTAAACAAAATAAGGCAATTTGACCAAAATCAAAAGTTTACACCATATTTATTTAAAAATAACATTTTTGAGGGAAAATTTATTATAGATAATAGTTGTAAAGTAAAAGAGTATATTATCAGAAATATATAAAGTTAGGAGTTGAAAATATGATAGATATTACCAAAGCAAAGCTTGAATTAAAAAAATTTTTAGATAAATATGAAGATAAAAGTGATTTAAGTTTCAATTTAAAAGTTACACATACATATTATGTTGCAGAAAATTCAAAAAATATTGCAGAAAAATTAAACTTAAGCAAAGAAGATATAGAGCTTGCAGAACTAATTGGATTAATGCATGACATAGGAAGATTTGAAGAATTAAAAATTACAAAAGAGCTAAATAGTATAAAATTTGATCATGCAACTTATGGTTCTAAAATGCTATTTGAAAAAGGAATGATTAGGAATTTTGTAGAGGATAGTCAATATGATGAGATTATAAAAAAAGCAATAGAGAATCACAGTAAATTAACAATAGAAAAAGGATTAAATGAAAGAGAGTTATTACATTCAAAAATAATTAGAGATGCAGATAAATTAGATAATTATAGAGTAAAACAAGAAGAAAAAATAGAGGCGATTTTTCCTAAAAGAGTAAATAGAAAAGAAGATATGGAAGAAAGTTTAGTAAGTGATAAAGTATATAAAACCGTATTAAATAGAAAGTGTGTTAACATCTATGATAGAATAACACCATTAGATTTTTGGGTTTGTATATTAGCATTTACATTTGATTTGAACTTTGGTGTAACATATAATATGGTAAAAGAAAAAGATTATATCAATATATTAATAGATAGATTTGATTATAAGAATGAAGAAACAAAAAACAGGATGGAGAATATAAGAAATATATTAAATAAGTATGTAGATATAAAAATAGCAAATTCTAAATAATAGGAATAGAAACAATAAAAATTTGCATATTATGTAAAATTATAGTATAATATAAATAGTTAGCTGATGCTACGTTTTCAAACTTCCTATCTTAACAATAGGAAAAATCCAAACACTTTTTTAGGGGGATTCATTATGAAACGGTTTATTAAGGCTCATGTTTTTATCAGCATGGTACTGGGAGCTGCTGTAGGCGATTGGACATCGAGGGCTTTATCGCAGTCTGACATTTATTACGGTGTACTGGCAATACTTGCAGTTATCGCATTGGTCCTTTACCTGTTTAACAGTGTGAAAAACGACAGCAACACAGAAAAAGATTAAACGTTTCAACCACAGGACACAGTTTAAAAAACTGTGTCCTTGTGGTATTTATAAAAGTTAATTTAAATAGATAAATTGTAAAGATAGGCATTTTATTTTTAAATTAAACTATATCTAATAGATTAAACAATTTTTCAAAATGAAAATTCTATTGGATACTTACTACTTTATTTATTTCTTATTATTTTACCTTTTACAGTTAAATTTTGACGTTTTTCTTTGTATTCAATCTGTTTCTGGAGTTCTTCCTTAACAATTGAATACCTATCAATAATCCTATTACAAGCATTTTTCTGAGCAGTGATAGTATCTATTTCTTCAGTAAGTTTATTAATTTCATTTTTTATTATTATTTTATCATTTTTATTAGTTGTTTTATGATATTTTCTCCATAAATCTTCTCATTTTCCTTTTAATTTAGGTAATTGATTTTCAAAATTAACTTTATAATCTTTAAGTTCTAAATTGGGATATTTTTCTAAAATTTTATGAAATTTATCTTTCAGTTTTTTATAATTTTCATTCTTATTTAACAAAGAAAATCTCTGCTCATCAATTGCTTCTCTTAAATACATTTCATACAATCTTACTTCATCCATTATGATACCTCCTATACATAAATTAATTCTTTTAATATGATTTCTTCAGCTCTATTTTTAATATTATTCATAGCTTGAACCCATTCCATTTGATTTGTCGATTTTAATTCTTCAGTTACATTTTCTTGTTTCATTAGTTGAGATATAATTGATTTCAACATATCTTCACTTGCAATATCTATTTCGTGTAAATATCTATTTAATTTACTTTCAATTAATAAAATAGAGTATTCAGCTTTCTTATTATTTTTTAAATAATTTAATTTTAATCTTCCGTATTTACCAATTTTATAATTTGTTTCTTCTGGAGCTAATATTAAATTAGGCAAATAATAATCTCCTTGTTTTATATATTCAATTCCTGTTTTTTCATTTATAAACTTATCTTTTACATTTTCCATTCTAAAATCCTCCTAATTTTATAAAGTGGTGATTCAATTCTAATTTATTATGCTATCTTCTGATACAATATGATTAGCATAAAGCTTGTCAAAATATCCAGGTGGATAATTTCTACCATGATAATCAATATTTTTATCCTGATGGCTTTTATAGCTATTATTTATATATTTATTATTCTTACTATTTTGGACTGTTGAATTTATACACTCGTGAGTGTTGATTTTCGGCACTCCGGACTGTTGATTTTGTACACTCCTAAATTCTTCTCTTTTTTCATTTTCTATCATTCCAATTGTTTTGCCTAAATAAATAATATTTGGCATATTTTTACCTTGCTTTGTTTCTTTTATAAGATTACATTCTTTTAATTGTAAAACTGCACTATCAAGTGCTGAACGTCCAATATGCAATTTCTCTTGTATTTCTTCTCTTTTAAAGATTACATACATATTGCCTTTTGCATCAGGAAATTGTATTTTTTGTTACATTCTAATTGTTTAAATGATAAAGATAACCTATCGGTTAAAATAGAATATAATAACATAGCATTTGGAGATAGGAATTTATAATCTTCTCTATTTAATAATTCTTTAGGAAATTGTATAAAACTTTCAAATAAAAGTTTTTCAGTTTTTTTAAATGGGGTGAATTCATACATTCTAGACCTCCTTTCTACCAAAATTAAATCTAATTGTTCTAGAAATTTTCTAGAAAATAATCTTAAAACACTTGATATGACTTGATTTTATTCTTCGATTAGTTTTATTTTTAAAAATTTTTGTTTAGATTAATGTTCTAGAAAATTTTTCTAGAACAAAATTTAATGATGTAGAAGGATTTTTGAATACTCAAGACAGAAAAAATACGTTACTTCAATCTCTTGAAATAACGTATTTAATGCACTTTTGATATAATTTTCGTCATTCTACAGTTTCCTGTAAAATCTACTTTAACTGGTCGAGGTGAGGAGATTTTGCTTTTGAGAATTACCTATTTTCTAGCACTTCGACATTTTTTGAATGTAATTTGAATGCAGTAAATAAATTTTATTGAAAAATTTTTTTAATTTCTGTATAATAACTTTAAATAAAAATTATAAAAGGCGAGTGGGAATATGAAAATTAAATGTTTAAAATGTAATGATATAATTGAATCTTTAAGTGTTCACGATTATAAAAAATGTAAATGTGGAGCATGT
>CAWVEX010000059.1:0-8961 GCA_963928415.1 Bacillota bacterium
ATCTCCTATATTAGCCATAACCCCATTATATGCTATTCCTAAAATAACTAAAGTAATTATTGCTGATATAACTCCAATAATTATACCTTCTACAATAAATGGTCCTCTAATAAAACTATTAGTTGCGCCAACATATTTCATAATAGAAATTTCTCTTCTTCTTGCGTGAACAGTTAATTTAATAGTATATGAAATTATGAATATTGAAATAACAATTAAAAGTGCAAGTATGATTATAGTTGTTATTTGTATACCATTTCCAAGGCTACGTAGTCTATTAATTGTAGTATTTTCACTAGCTATTTCATCTACTGAATCTAGTTTCATTATTTCTGATTGAACCTGCTCATTTAGTGAAAGGTCTGTTAATGTTACAAAATATGAAGCTGGAAATGGATTTTCTTCATCCCACCCTTCAAAAAGGCTCTCATCTCCAAGGGTTGTTTTCATTGAGTTTAAAGCATCTTCTTTACTAACAAAAGTAACTTTATTTACTCCATTTATTGCTTTTATTTTATTTCCTAATGTTTCTACTTCTTCATCAGTAGCATCTTCATCTATAAATATTTGTATTCCTTGTTGACTTTCTAATTGTTCAACAACACTATTTACATTTTCTCCTATTACAAAGAAAAGTCCAAATATAAACATTGTTGCACACATTATAATTATTGATGCACTTGTCATTTTCTTTTGTTTGAAAGTACTCCTAAATCCTTCTTTAATTAAATAACTAAATACATTAAATCTCATCATATCCACCTTTTTCGTCTCTTACAATATTTCCTTGATCTATTCTTATAACTCTTTTATTCATTTTATCTACTATATCTTTAGCATGTGTTGCAACAACTACTGTTGTTCCTCTTAAATTTATATCATTAAGTAATTCCATAATATCCCATGCTGTATTTGGGTCTAAGTTACCTGTAGGCTCATCTGCAATAAGCATTGATGGATTATTAACTATCGCTCTAGCTAAAGCTACTCTTTGCTGCTCACCACCAGAAAGTTCATTAGGATAAACTTTAGCTTTGTTAGCTAGGCCTACTAAAGATAATACCATAGGAACTTGTCTTCTTATATGCTTTGGTGTTGCCCTTACAACATACATAGCAAATGCAACATTTTCATATACAGTTTTATCTGGAAGTAGTCTAAAGTCTTGGAATACTATTCCCATACTTCTTCTTAAAAAAGGAACCCTACTTGGTTTTAAAAAAGTTGTATCTTTTCCATTTATAATTATATTTCCTGATGTTGGTTCTTCTTCTTTTAAAATAAGCTTAATAATAGTTGATTTACCTGAACCCGAACTACCTACTAAAAAAGCAAATTCGCCTTTATTTATTTTGAAACTAATATTATGAATAGCTTCTGTTCCTGTATCATATTTTTTGCTAACATTTCTAAATTCTATCATTTTAAATTAAAATCCTTTCTTGCTTGTCTATATGAAATTTAATCATTTTATGTCTAGTAAATTTATCTAAAATAAACCGAATTAATCATAACAATAAATTAAATTATTTTCAATAGATTAGAGAAAAAATTTTGTATTATTTTTAACCAAAAGTAGAAAAAAATGTATTTTCTAGCTTAATTGTAAAAATTATGTGAAATTTTGTGAAATTAATTATTTTTATAAGAAAAAAGTTCAAGTAATATTACTTGAACTAAAATTTTATATTTTTTTATCTACTATTATAATTTCTTTGCTAGACTTAGTAAGTACTTCTGGCTCAAGCTTTCCTACTCTAATAGTGTCTTCTATTCTTATACCATATTTACCAGGAATGTATATACCAGGTTCATTAGTTACTATCATATTTTCTTTTAATATATTTTGTGAATTATGGCTTAAATATGGAAGTTCATGTACTTCTAATCCTACTCCATGCCCTAAAGCATGTATTAAAGTATAATTATATATGTAAAAATCATTTTCTACACTTCTTGCAATCATTTTTGAGCTTGTTCCTTCTTTTATTTCCTTTGTAGCTCTTAATTGATTTTTTAGAATATAATTATATAATTTTTCTAATTCTACACTAATTTCTCCTGCAAAAACAGTTCTAGTTATATCTGCACAATATCCTTTATATTTAGCTCCAAAATCTATTGTAATAGGGTCACCCATACGTATTATTTTATCACTTGGTATTGCATGAGGTTTAGAAGAATTAATTCCTGATGCTACAATAGTTTCAAAAGCTAAACCATCCGCACCATTATCTGCAAAAAATTTTTCTATTTCAAATGCGACTTGTTTTTCTGTCATTCCAATTTTTATGTAATTTATAAGATGATTAAAACAATTATCTGTAATTTCACAAGCTTTTTCTATGTATTCAATTTCTTTTTCATCTTTAATCATTCTTTGCTTTTCAATAATTTTTTCAGTTTCTACTATATTTCTTATTCTGTATTTTCTAATTATATTTTCATATTCTGCATATGTTACATAATTTTCTTCAAATCCAACATTTTCACAGTCTTTAAAAAAAGTTTGATAATCTATATCACTTAAATCTTTGTTATCATAAATAATAAATTCATCATTTATTGTTAAATGATTATTTACTTCTTCAATATATCTTGCGTCTGTAATAAAAACATTTTCTTTATCTGTTATTAAAATAGTTCCTTCTACTGGAATGTCTATTAAATATCTTATATTTACTGGATTAGAAATTATTAATCCTTGAATTCCTAATAATTTCATTTTTTCCCTTATACATCTAATTTTATAATTCATAAGACATCCCCCTTAAGAATATTTTTTTCTATCAATTATTTTTATTTTAAGTATTATCTATTTTAATAATAAATTTATCCTTTAAAAGTTCCTAAAGTAAATACTTTAAGAAGAGCAAAAAGCATAATGTTTTCTGGAACCAATATTACCATTAATGTAGCTATAACTATAAATGGTCCAAATGGAATATATTCACTAGATTTTTTCTTTTTAGAAACTATTAAAATTATACTAATAACAGCTGCAAGTAAAAATGAAAGTATTGATATAACAACTATGTTATATGCGCCAAATATAATTCCAAGTGCTCCCATTAATTTTACATCACCAAAGCCCATAGCTTCTTTTCCTGCAATTAGACCTCCAATTAATGTAATAATTAAAAATATTCCTCCACCTATTGCTAGGCCTAGTAACTTATCTAGCATCATACTAAAGCTCATAGTGCCTTCAATAAAAGCAAAAATTAGACCTATTTCAAATAAAGTTAAAGTTAGTCTATTAGGAATTATTTGTTCTTTATAATCTATTGCAAATGCTGAAAGTAATAGTGGAGTTATAAGTAAATATTTAAGTAAATCTAACCTCCAACCAAACATAAATAATAAAGCAACATAAATAATTGCATTTATATACATAAATTTAATATTTAATCTAAAGTCTTTTAAATATATTTTATAAAAATCTTTACTAAAAATAGGTTTATGCTCACTAAATCTTTTGGTTACCCAATCAAAAACCTGACCAACTCCTAATCCTAATAATCCTATAAAAAAGTAATATAATATATGTATGTCATTAATATACATTTTATTTGTTCCTCCTTAATACTCTTTTCTCTAATTTTCTCTTTAGATTATTTATCTTTACTTTTTCTTCACATAATGGTTCTGTTAATATAGAAAACATTTTCATTCTATTAGTACCTAATACATCAGTAAATAACTGATCTCCTACTTCTGCAATATTTTTACTATTTTCTATTCCTAATATTTGCTTTGCTTTTTTTAAACCTATTTTTGTTGGCTTTGCTGAAAAATGTACATAAGGTATATCTAGCATTTTTGCAACTTTTTCTATTTTATCTTTTTTTAAGCTATTAGATGCTATGCAAAATTTAATACCTTCATTTTTCATATTATCCATCCACTCTTTAATTCCCACTAATGGAACTCTATCTAAATCAATCAAAGTATTATCTACATCTAGTATCATACCTTTAATATTATTCTCTTTAAGCATTTCTATTGTTATATCTGTTATTTTTCTTACTTGCATATTTGGTGTTAATAACATTTGTATCTCCCACATATATTTTTTAAGTTAATTTAATTTTTACGATTTTATTCTACCATAGTAAATTTTATTTTTCAATTATTTTTTAATATTAGAAACGGACATTTTTTGTAAAATTTTACGTAAATGTCCGTCTTAATGAAAATATTTTCTATAAATAGCTTTAATTTTTAAATTTCTATACCTTTCATAGAAAGTTTAACCTTTTGCCTTTCTTTATCTATTCCTATTACTTTAACTTTTACAATGTCTCCAATAGATACTATATCACTTGGCTTTTTTACAAATTTATCACTTAATTCAGATATATGTACTAACCCATCATGTTTTACTCCAACATCTACAAATGCACCAAAATCTGTAATATTTCTAACTGTTCCATTTAAAATCATACCTTCTTTTAAATCTTCAAACTTTAGTACATCACTTCTTAATATTGGTTTTGGCATATCTTCTCTTGGGTCTCTTCCTGGTTTAGATAATTCTTTTATAATATCTTCTAAAGTCATTTCTCCTACATTTAATTTATTAGATATATCTTTTATATTTATTTTACTTAATTTTTCTTTTATTTGATTTAGCTTTTCTTTATCTAATAAATCTTGTTTATTAAATCCTATTGTTTTAAGTAAGTTTTCTGCTATTTCATAACTTTCAGGATGAACTGCAGTTATTTCAAGTGGATTTGTTCCACCTATTACTCTAATAAATCCAGCACATTGTTCATAAGCTACATTTCCTAGTTTAGGTACTTTTAATAATTCTTTTCTTTCTTTTATACAACCATTATCATCTCTATATTTTACAATATTTTTAGCAATTGTTTTATTTATTCCAGATACATAAGAAAGTAGTGATGGAGTTGCAGTATTAACATCAACCCCTACTGTATTTACTGCATCTTCTACGACGCCTTGTAAGCTTTCAGATAATTTCTTTTGGTCTACATCATGTTGGTATTGTCCTATACCAATTGCTTTAGGATCGATTTTAACAAATTCAGCAAGTGGGTCTTGAAGTCTTCTTGCAATAGATATAGCACCTCTAAGTGATACATTTAAATCTGGATATTCTTCTGTTGCAAGTTTAGATGCAGAATAAACAGATGCTCCCGCTTCACTAACAATTGTATAATATACATCTTTATTTAAAGTTTCTTTAACTTTTTTTATAGTATTTGCTACAAAATTTTCTGATTCTCTAGATGCAGTTCCATTACCTATTGCTATCATCTGAATATTATCTTTTACAATAAGTCTTATTAGTTCTTTTTCAGAGCCTTCTATGTCATTTTGTGGTTCTGTTGGATATATAACTCCTGTATCTAATACTTTACCTGTTTCATCTATTACAGCTAATTTACATCCTGTTCTATATGCTGGGTCAAATCCTAAAACTGTTAAGCCTTTTAGTGGAGCGCCTAATAATAATTGTTTAGCATTTTTGCCAAATACTTCTATAGCTTGTTTATCTGCTTTTTCTGTTAAATCTGCCCTTATTTCTCTATCCACTGATGGTTCTATTAATCTTTTAAAGCTATCTTCTATTGTTTCTTTTAAAATAGTTTCATATTTTTTATTTTTAATTATTTTTCTTCCTATATATTCTAATATTTTATCTACTGGCTTTTCTATTGTAACTTTTAAAAATTCTTCTTTTTCTCCTCTATTAATTGCTAAGATTCTATGACTTGGAATAGTACTTAATTTTTCTTTAAAATCATTATACATTGCATATGTAGGATTTTCTTCTTTAGAATTTTTAGTAACTATATAGCCTTCTCTATAATATATTTTCTTTATTTGTTTTCTAAATTCAGGGTCATCTGAAATTTCTTCTGCTATAATATTTTTTGCACCCCCAATTGCATCTTCTATAGTTTTTACATTTTCATTTAAATATTCTTTTGCAATTTCTTCTAATGGTCTTACTTCTTTTTGCTCTTTAATTATTAAAGCTAAAGGCTCTAAACCATTTGCTTTAGCTATTGTTGCTCTAGTCTTTTTCTTTTGCTTGAAAGGCCTATATATATCTTCAACTTCTGCTAAAGTTTTTGCAATTTCTAGATTCTTTACTATTTCATCTGTTAATTTTCCTTGATTTTCTATAGAAGTTTTAATTTCTCCTTTTCTTGCTTCTAAGTTTCTTAAATATTTTAATCTTTCATCTAGATTTCTTAATACTTCATCACTAAGTCCACCTGTTACTTCTTTTCTATATCTTGCAATAAAAGGTATCGTATTTCCATTATCTATAAGCTCTATTGTTTTTTCAACCTGATATTTTTTTATATTAAGCTCATTTGCTATTATTTCAACTATATTCATAAATATGTCCTTTCTCTAAATTCAATTTTATTTTTTATTTTTTTACATTAGATAATTTTCGATTATCTAAAGTATTAATTTAAAAAATATTTAATATCTTTGTTTATTCTAACATAGCAATTTTTTATTTGCAAGAAAAAAAGATGCTTTTAATTAGCATCAATTTCTTTCATTTTTTACTTATTTTTTAATAGATAATTTTTAAATATCCTTACTTTTAAAGTAAGATTATTAATTCAATTATACAATATACCATATTCTATTATCTTTAAAATATTTATTTAATTCTGTTCTAAAAAAATCTTCACCCTCTTCCTTTAACTCTTTTTTATATGCATATTTTCCTCTACCTCTGCCAGTCATTAAAGTTTTATCATAAATTTTAATAGTGTTTGGAAAAGCTTCACTATTTATTGCATTATGGACATAACTATATGTCATAAATATTATTTCAAAAAATATTTTCTTTTTAGCTTTTTGATTTAGTTTTTCTTTTAATTCTATAATTAGATTTTTATATAGTTCTTTCCACTTATCTACAAATATAACTGGAGCAATAAGTATTCCAATTTCATAATCTGCATCAGCTAGTTTATTTATTGCATCTATTCTATCTTTAAGCCTTGATGTTCCAAATTCCACATTATTTATAATATATTGAGGATTTACGCTCATCCTTATAATTACTCTTCCTTCATGATTTAAATTAAGCAGGTCATCTACAAAGCTAAATTTTGTAGGAAGAGTTAACTTTCCTTTTTTTGCTTTTTTAAAGTTTTCAATCGTCCAAACTAAATTATTCGTAATTGTATTTTCTAATATTAAATCACTATTGCTTCCAATTTCAAAAGTAAGTTCCGTTTCTCCCTCATTTGCTACTTTAATTATTTTATCTAGCATTTGCTCTCTATTTACAAATAGTCTTAAATATGCGCATTTGTTATAATTGCAAACTAAATAGCAATACATACAACTTGCTATACAACCAGATGAAGTATATGGTACTAAATAATCTGATACTTTATAATTGGGTACGAACTTTAATGTTTTTCTTACTCCTATTATTAGGTTTCTTTTCATTTTTAGAAATTCTTTATTACTCTTTTTACGCATTTCTTCAATATTGTTATGGTTTTTTATTTCTATTTTAGGTACATCTTTGTACTTTTCTAATAATTTTTTCCCTAACTCATAGTTTTCTATATTTTTTTCAAAATAAATAGCTGTTGGTTTAAACATAGTTTTCTCCTTTTTACTATGTTGTCCAAACAGCTAATTTTTATACTTTTAATAACTTTTTATAATTTTTAGGAAATCCCATTTTGTACATTACAATATTTATATTTTCTAATTAAATATAATCCTATGCTAAATAAAAAATTGACCTCGGGCCCGTAGGTTATCCGAGGTACGATCTTCTATTAATAGAATAACATTTTATTCTTAAATTTGTCAAGTATTGTTGACTATATTCTGTTATATCAATTACATAAAAATCTTTACTAAAATTAATCAATTTCAATTTTTCCAGTATATAATGCATAGTACATACCCTTTTTAGCCATAAGTTCTTTATGGTTTCCACGTTCTATTATTCTACCATGGTCTAGAACCATTATTAATTCTGAGTTTCTTATTGTAGATAATCTATGTGCTATAACAAATACTGTTCTTCCTTTCATAAGTTCATCCATACCCTTTTGTACAATTTGTTCTGTACGAGTATCTATACTTGATGTTGCTTCATCTAGTATTAATACTGGTGGGTTATAAAGTGCAGCTCTTGCTATTGATAAAAGTTGTCTTTGTCCTTGTGAAAGTCCTTCTCCGCTTCCAGATATAACTGTATCATATCCTTTTGGTAAGTTTCTTATAAAATGGTCTGCATTTGCAAGTTTCGCTGCTGCTATTACTTCTTCATCAGTTGCATTTAAATTTGCATATCTAATATTATCTTTTATAGTTCCGGTAAATAAACTTGTATCTTGTAGTACCATACCTAAAGATTTTCTTAAATCTTCTTTCTTTATTTTTTGAATGTTTATTCCATCATATCTTATTTTTCCATCTTCTACATCATAAAATCTATTTATCAAGTTTGTAATTGTTGTTTTTCCAGCACCTGTTGCACCAACAAAAGATACCTTTTGACCTTCTTTTGCCTCTAGGGTAATATCATGAAGTACCATTTTATTAGGTGTATATCCAAAGTTTACATTTTCAAATTCTACATGCCCGCATAATTTAGTATATGTAACTTTTCCATCATGATGAGGATGCCTCCATGCCCATATACCTGTTCTTTCTTTGCTTTCTACTAATTTACCATTTTCTTCTTTAGCATTTACAAGTGTTACATATCCATCGTCTATTTCTTCTTTTTCATCTATTAAATCAAATACTCTTTTAGCTCCAGCTAGTGCCATTATAACTGAGTTCATTTGCTGAGATACTTGACCTATAGGGTTTGTGAAAGATTTGATATATTGTAAGAAGGCTGCAATACTACCTATACTAATTATGTTATTTACAGAAAGTATTCCTCCTATAATTGCAATAAATACATATCCTAAGTTTCCT
>CAWVEX010000060.1:0-8613 GCA_963928415.1 Bacillota bacterium
ATTAAAAAATTAAAAAATTAAAAAAGTAAAAAACGTTCTAATAATACATAAAAATACTTGTTAATAAAATATAGAATTACAAATGCAAAGAAAATATTTAATTATGGCTGAAAGGGTGAAGAAAATGGCAATTAAAGAAAATGATTTTATTAACATTTTAAAACTTATAGCTCCAGGAACTCCAATAAGAGAAGGATTAGAAAATATATTAAAAGCAAAAACAGGTGCTTTAATTGTAATTGGAGAAAATAAAGAAGTCATGGATTTAGTAGATGGAGGATTTAATATAAATGTAGATTATACATCTGCTAGACTTTATGAACTTGCCAAAATGGACGGAGCGATAATTTTAAGTTCAGATTTTAAAAAGATATTATTTGCTAATACTCAATTAGTACCATCACAAGACATTACAACTGAAGAAACTGGTACTAGACATAGAACTGCAGAAAGAGTTGCAAAGCAAACAGGAAATATTGTAATTAGTATTTCTCAAAGAAGAGGAATAATTACTGTATATCAAGGAAATAACAAATACGTTTTAGAAGATACATCAAGAGTTGCAACAGAGGCAAGTCAGGCACTTCAAACAGTTGAAAAATATAAGAAAGTATTAGATAATAGACTAAATTTACTTAACGAATATGAATTTAATGATATAGTTACTCTTCAAATTGTAATAGAAACACTTCAAAGAGCAGGAATGCTTATGCAAGTTGTAGATGAAGTTGAAAGAGGAATATATGAATTAGGTACTGATGGTAGATTAATAGAAATGCAGTTAGAAGAACTAACAGATGGTATTAGCCAAGAAGTAAGACTAATTGTTAAAGACTATAATAAATCTAAAAATCTAGATAAAGCATTAGAAAAAATACAAAATATGACACATGAAGAATTATTAATACCAACAAATATAGCTAAGGCTTTAGGCTTTACTGCACAAGATAGTTATGATGAGGTAAGTGTTAATACTAGAGGTTACAGAATTTTAAGTAAAGTTCCTAGAATGCCAAGCAATATTGTAGAAAATCTAGTAAAAAGCTTTAAATCATTTCAAAATTTACTTAATGCAACTACAGAAGAACTAGATGCAGTTGATGGAATAGGAGAAATAAGAGCAAAAACAATTAAAAGATCATTAAAAAGGATGCAAGAACAATTCTTATTTGACAATTTAATTGTATAAAATATTAATTAATCATTGATAATTCAAAAATCTTGTGTTAAAATTAGGTTTGTTAAAAGAGGATGAGATAAGGAAGGATACATATTATGAGCAAAGATACAAAAAAAGAAAATGAATTAGAAGAAAAAGCAAAAAAAGAAAGCAAAAAAAGTGTTGAAAAGAAATCAAAAGTAGAAAATAAAGAAAAAAATAAGGAAGCAAAACAATTAAAAAAAGAAGAAAAAGCTAAAGCAAAACTAGAAAAGGCAAATGAAAAATTAGATAAAGTAAAAGTTAGTTCAGAAAAAGAGTATAGCAAAATAAAATTCGTCTCTACAATACTTGCAATTATATTAGTTTTAGGACTAATTGCATATGTTGTAAACACAATAGTAAAAAAACAAAACTTTTATGTACAAAATCCAATAGCTACTATAGAAGTAGAAAATTTTGGAACTATAAAAATAGAACTTTATCCAAATTATGCTCCAGAAACAGTAGCAAATTTTATAGCATTAGCTAATAATGGATTTTATGATGGACTTACATTCCATAGAACAATACCAGATTTTATGATACAAGGTGGAGATCCTAATGGAGATGGAACAGGCAATGCTACTTTAAAAGATTTAGGCCAAGATTCAGATGATGAATATACAATAAAAGGTGAATTCATTGCAAATGGAGATAATAATAATATTTTAAAACATGAAAGAGGAGTTATATCAATGGCAAGAAGTGATTATAGTAGTTATAGCTCAAGCCTAGCAACAGAAGGATATAATTCAGCATCATGCCAATTCTTTATAACAACAGAAGATTCAGAATCTAGTTTAGATGGACTTTATGCTGCATTTGGTAAGGTAACAGAAGGAATGGATGTAGTAGATAAAATAGCAAATGTAGAAGTTGAAACTAGAGAAGAACAAACAGACTCAAATAGTGACTTAACTAAAGATAGACCTATAGACCCACCAGTAATAACAAGCATAAGAGTTGAAACTTATGGAGTAAATTATGGTATGCCTGAAACAAGAGAGCCATTTGATATAAATTCTTGGTATATGTCACAAATGTACGGATATTAATAAAATATTATATAAATATTTAGGGGCGGATTTTATTGAAAAATAACTATATTTTCAATTCAATCTGCCTTTAATCGCAATATAATTATATAAAATAGAAGGGATAAAAAGTGGAGCTTAAAGGAACTATAAAAGATATAATATATAAAAATGAAACAAATGGATATACAATAGCCACATTTGATATGGAATCAGCAGAAACGACTATTGTAGGATATCTGCCTTTTGTACAAAAAGGAGACAGTATAAAGGTAATTGGCAAATTTGTAGTACACCCAGACTATGGAGACCAATTTAAAGTTGAAACTTTTGAAAAAATAATGCCTGAAACATTAGATGCATTAGAAAAATATTTATCAAATGGAATAGTAAAAGGGGTAGGACCTGCTACTGCTAAAAAGATAATAAAGAAATTTGGTACTGAAACTGTAGAAGTTTTAAAAGGAGATCCAGATAGACTTACAGAAATAAAAGGTATAACAAAGAAAAAAGCAGAAGAAATTAATGAAAGCTTTATAGAAAACTGGGAACTTTGGCAAATAGTAGGTTTCTTAGAAAAGTTTGGCATAGGACCACAAAGTGCAAATACAATATATAAAAAGCTAGGAGCAAACACAATTACAATTGTAGAAAATGATCCATATGTTTTAAGTGAACTTGGAGTAAGAGTAGATTTTTCACAAATAGATAAAATGGCATTAGATTTAGGAGTTGAAAGAAATAATCTAAAAAGAGTTGATGCTGGAATAAGGCATGGGCTAAACCTCGCTACATATAATGGGCATAGCTGTGTTTTAGAAGCTAATCTAATTGCTTTTGTAACTAAGCTTTTAAGAGTATCTGAAGATGATGTTTTAAATGGAATTAAAGATTTAAGAGCAAAAGAACAAATAAAAATAGAACAAAGAGAAGAGATAGCAACGTTTAATGGAAAAACTGAACTATGTGTGCAAGAATGGATATATTTAATAGAATATTATAAAACAGAAGAAAATATAGCAAGGAGAATTTTGAGCTTAGAAGAAGCGGATAATATAAAGAGAATATCTAATTTTAAAAAAGAATTAGAAAAAGTAGAAGAAACAAGTTCAATAGAACTTTCAGAAAAACAAGTTGAAGCAGTAGAAATGGTAAATGATAATAATGTTTCAATTATAACTGGAGGACCTGGTACTGGTAAAACAACTATAATAAAAACAATTATAGACATATATAAAAGAAGAGGAAAAAAAGTAGTTTTATGTGCACCAACAGGTAGAGCTGCAAAAAGAATGACTGAAGCTACAGGAAATGAAGCTAGTACTCTACATAGATTATTAGAAATAGGTAAAGTATTTGATGATAAACCAAATCCAGATTTAGATGTAACACCAATAGATGCAGATGTAGTAATAATTGATGAAGTATCTATGGTAGATATATTTTTAATGAATTATGTATTAAAAGGTTTATTTAAAGGAACAAAACTTGTTTTAGTTGGAGATACAGACCAGCTTCCATCAGTAGGACCAGGAACAGTTTTAAAAGATTTAATTGACTCTAAAAGAATACCTTGCATAAGACTTAATAAAATTTTTAGACAAGCTTTACAAAGTAATATAATTGTTAATAGCCACAAAGTAAATGAAGGAATAAATTTCTTAGAAGATGATGAATCAGAAAAATTAAGTAAAAATATAAAAAATGATTTTATATTTATTGAAGAAAAAAGTTCTACAAGTATTATAAATAAAATATTAGAAATGTATAACCTAGATGAACAAATAATAACTCCATCTAAAAAGGGAGATTTAGGAACAAAAAATTTAAATAAATTAATACAAGAAAAGTTTAATCCAGAAAGTACTTTAAAAAATGAGAAAAAATTTGGAGATATTATTTTTAGAGAAGGCGATAAAATTATGCAAACTAAGAATAATTATGATATAATGTGGAGAAGAAAGTCTGAGATAAATAGTGGTATTTTTAATGGTGAAATGGGAGTAATTGAAAAAATAGATGATGAATCAGGAGAAGTTAAAATAAGATTTGATGATGATAAAGTAGCATTTTACAGTTATCAAGATTTAGACCAAATAGAGCATTCATTTGCAATTACAGTACATAAGTCGCAGGGTAGTGAATTTCAAACAGTTATTATGCCTATATATCAAGTATCCCCAATGCTTCTTACAAGAAACTTGCTCTATACTGGAATGACAAGAGCTAAAGATAAATTAATAATGATAGGTAATCCTTTTACAATTAACTTTATGATAAATAATGAAAAAATAAAACAAAGAAACTCTGGATTAAAATATAAGTTAGAAAATTTATAATAAATGCCAAAAGAAAAAGTTAAAAAAATATTAAAAAAGTGAAAGGAAAGTGATTACTATGAATCAAAATACAGTAAAAAGAGAAGTAAGGAAACCAAAAGCAAAAAAGAAATCATTTGAATTAATAATAAGAGAAAAAACATTAGAACATATCCAGCAACAAGTTATGGATGTACTTAAAAGTGAAGGAGATACTAGTGATAAAATAAAACAATTATTAAAGTTAAAAATGCCTTTAGAAGTAGCTAAAATTTTACATATACCGGCAAAAGAGGTCTTTGATGAAATAGATACTTTAAATGCAGATGAAGTAAAAGATATAAAGGAAGCATTTGCAAATAATAGACTAAATATTTCTAGTAATATAAAAGCCTTAAAAGGAATTGGAAAATCATATGGCCAAGCATTAAAAGTAATAGAAAAGAAGATAAATGGTGGACTTGCAATAGAATTAGCTCAAGTTTTTTATTCTATGGGAGAGTATGATCGAGCTATAAGAGTAATGAATTTAGTATTGCATGATAATAAAGTACCACAGAAAGTCAAAGATAGAGTATCTAGTGAAAAAATTAATTTAAATGAAGAAATAAAAGCTGTTCAAATTAGAGAAGCATATGGCAAATATCAAACAAAACCTTCATTTGATTCCTTATGCAAACAATATAATGTAAGAACTGGTTTTTTATTAAATATATTGGGTATGGAGCCAAGAACTAATTGAAGTGGCTAAAATATTAGGAATTCCATCATGGAGGTATTGAATGATATTTTAGGAGAAGAAGATAGAGATTATGATTAATAAAGTATAATTTAATATAAATAGTACTATTGGGGGCAGAAAGGAATTTTATGATTTTAGAAAATGTCCTCAATTTAATTTTCCCTATAAAATGTGGAATATGCAGTAAAATAGGATTACCTATTTGTAAGAATTGTGAAAATTTATTAAAAAAATATGAAATTAATTTAATAGAAAATGATTATATAAAAGCAGAAAATAAATCAAAAATAAAAGTTAAGAAAATATTTATTTATAGATATGATGGAATAATAAGAAAGATGCTAATTAATTATAAATTTAATGATGCAAGTTATCTAGCAGATTTATTTTCATATTTAATAAAAAACAATAAAAAAATATATGATATTTTAAAAACTTATGATATAATACTTCCAGTTCCTCTTCATAGAAAAAGAAAATTAGAAAGAGGATATAATCAAACAGAATTAATAGCAAAAAAGTTAGGCTTAAAATATGAAAAAGACTGTTTAGTAAAAGTAAAAAATATTAAGCCACAAAGTAAAAATAATGCTAAAAATAGAAGAATAGAAATAAAAGATGTATTTCAAATTCAAAATATAGAAAAAATTAGGAATAAAAAGGTTTTAATACTAGATGATATTTATACAACAGGTGCAACTGCAAATGAATGTATTAAAACATTAAGCACAGCTACTAAAAATATAGGTTTTATAAGTATTGCAAGAGACTATATGAAATATTTATAAATAAAAAGAAAGGACATAAGATAAAATGGATGATTTAGTTGAAAGTATATTAGATTATATTAGGTCGGATTATACTGATTATGCCATTATGATAAATGGCGAGTGGGGAAGCGGTAAAACTTACTTTTGGAATCACAAAATAAGAAACAGAATAGAAAATATGACTGTAAATGGTAAAAAACTAACTACAATTTATATGTCTTTATATGGTATATCAAATTTAGAAGAAATTAGTAAGAAGATATTCATAGAAACTACTCAGCTTATGGATAAAAACCTAAAAAAATATATGAATAGTAATGGTCAAACATTTATACCAGAATATGCAAAAACAGGACTAGATATGGCAAACTTTTTTGGTGTTACTCAAAATGGAGATAAGATAGATTATGAAAACTTTTTCTCAACAGATGATAAAGTCCTTTGTTTTGATGACCTAGAAAGAGCAAATGTTGATGTTATAGATATATTAGGTTATATAAACAATTTCGTAGAACATGACCATATTAAAACAATTATTATCTGTAATGAAAAAGAACTTTCTACAAAATTAAAAAGCAGTAATCTAGAAATGAAAACTTTTATTGCTACTTATCTATTAGACAAAGAAGACAAGCTTTTAACAACAGATAAGCCAATGGTTGAAAAAATTGAAGATACTATTGAAAATGTTTTTGATAAAGCTAATGATTATGAAAGAATAAAAGAAAAACTAATAGGTGAAACTTTTGAATATGCACCAGAATTTACATATATAATAAATGGTTTGTTAATTAGATACGAAAATAATGGGGACTTAATTAGGTTTTTAAGAGAAAATACTAATTTAATAGTATCAACATTTATAAAGAGTGGTACAAGAAATTTAAGAATATTAAAACATGCATTAAATGATTTCAAAAAAGTTTTTGATATGGTAAATAAATCATATCCTAATACTAATAATAGAATATTACAAACAATGCTAATATTTACAATAGCTGTATCATTTGAAATTAAAGCTGGAAAAGTAACCAAAGATAAGTTTATAAATATTAATGATAATGAAGAATATAAATCATTAGTTGTATCTTCAAGAGTTTTTATGGATAATAGACAATTCTATATTAAAGAATTTGATAATAACTATTATTATAATTTTAAAACAGAATATAGATTCTTTAAATTTATTGAAATATATGTAAGAACTAGAATATTTGATATGAAAACATTTAAAAAAGATATGGAAGATATAATAAATACAGTAGATACAGATAAACTTCCTGGATATAAAAGACTACTTACTGAAGAATATTGGAAAATTTCAGATGATCAATTCCCTAAAGTAATATCTGAAGTATTAGAATCAGTAAAAAAGGGAGAAATACAATTAATAGATTTAATAAAAATATATACTTATTTTACATATTTTATAAATAAGGGCTTAATTGATTATGATATTCAAACAATAAATAGTGTATTTTTAAATGGTATGAATGTATCATCAATTACATCAGAATATTGCAAAGATGCAGAAGAGCAAATCAAACAAATGACATTTGATGAAAATATGCCTGAAATGCAAGAAATACTTAGCAGATTTAGAGAATTAAACAATCAATTAAAAGATAAAATGTACAGAGTTAAAGCTGATACTATATTCAAGAATATACCTATGAAAATGGAAAAATTCTATGATTTATTTGATAAAGAATGTATGGAAATACCAATATTTAAATATATTGATGCATACCAAATATTCCAAAGAATATCTTGTGCAAGTAATGAAGATATAGTAACAATAAAAGAAAAACTAGTAGATAGAGCAAATAAAAATGCTAAATTACTTTTACCAGAGCTTAATAATTTATATAAATTAAAACAAGTTGTTGATGATTATATAGACGATAAAACTCCAAATATAAAGGTTGTAATGTTACAAGACCTTTCTGAGGCACTTGGAGATATAATAGATAAATATAAAAGTGTAACAAAAATTTAATGAAAATGTAATAAAAATAGCTTGATTATTAAACAATAAGTGTAATAAAATAAAAAAAGAAAATAAAATTTTAAGAAAGAGAAAAAAGCAAATGATAAAAATCGCTGAAACCATTGGGACTGTATATATATATATATATATATCGTAGGATTTAATAAAATAAAATTATGTGAACATAGAAGAAAAGCTATGCTTTTTAGACGTATTAAAAATACGTTTAGATTGCATAGCTTTTGTGGTATAAAAAAATTACTTTTTCCTACACCGCAAAAACAATTGTACATAGGATTTAAAACTAAAAAATAAGGAGGCAAATAAATAATGAATAATGAAAGTGAAAGACAAAAAGTTGGTATTGAAAATGCAAAGAAAATTATTCAAAATGAACAGAAATTAAAAGAAAAAATGCTAAAAAGTTTAAAGAAACAAAGCGGAATAACACTAATAGCGCTTGTTGTAACAATAGCACTAAACTGCTAGCGCAGTGGTCGAAAATTTAAAAGAGAAAATAAAATAAAAAAGTTGAAAAAATATAGATTCTCCCTTAAA
>CAWVEX010000061.1:0-24105 GCA_963928415.1 Bacillota bacterium
AAATTCATTTGTAGCATATTTATTAGGAATTACAGATATTAATCCTATACAATATAATCTTCCTTTTGAATTTTTTGCAGGAAAAGATTATGCAAAAGAGCCTGATATAAACTTAACTGTTTCTAGAGAAATACAAGAAAAAATATTTACATATCTTCAAAATAAATATGGTAAAGATAAAATAATATGTGGAGGAACAATAGAAACATTAACAGGTAAGATAATAGAAGAGTCTTACAATGAATATGTTGACATACTTGGAATAGAAAATACTTCTGACAAGGATACAATCATAGGTAAATTATTTGAAGTGAAAAATTGTACTGGAGAAAATTTGGATGGAGTTTTTATAACTTCTGAAGAATCGGAAATATTCAATTTTTGTCCGACAGAAATTGGAAATAAAGGGCAATTAAAAACGCATTATGATTATCATACACTTTGGAATTTGGGATTATATAAATTTGATTTGTTAAGCAATGAAGATTTAAGCTTGATGAATGAATTGGAAAAAGAAACAAAAATAAGTTCAAAAAATATTGATCTTAACGATAAAGAAACATTAAAGATGTTTTTACATGCAAATGATAAATCATATCCAATTAGTGCAAAGGGTATTCCAGAGTTTGGAACACCCTTTGTGCAAAAAATGATAGAAACAACAAAACCAAGTAATTTCAATGATCTGGTTTGTATTTCGGCTCTTTTTCATGGTACAGGCACTTGGAATAATAATGCATCTTTTTTAATAGAAAATGAACATAAGCGAGTAGATGAGGTCATTTCAAATAGAGCTGATATGTTTAATTATTTAGTAAATTATGGAATAGAAAAATCTACAGCTTTTGATATTGTTGAATTTATTAGAAAAGGGCGAGTGAATCTATGGACACACAATCAAAATAGATATAGGGAAATGAATATTAAATGGAAAGAGTATAAAACATTACTTAAAAAACATAATATTCCAGAATGGTATATAGAAAGTGCTGAAAAGATAAAATATATGTTTCCTAAAGCTCATGCAATAGGATGTACAATGAATGCATTTAGAATTGCATGGTTTAAGGTACATTATCCGAAAGCTTTTTGTAAAGCATACTTTAAAATAAAAACTGATTTGAATATAAAAAATTATTATTGTAAAAATCAAGTTCAAACTGAATTGAATAGATTATATGAAAAATACCTATTGTTTTAAAATTAAGTTTATGATATAAAATAATAAAGTTACAATTTTACATAGTAGCACTTTATGGCATAAAATATAAGGAAGGAATGATAAAATATGAATAATGAATTAATTGAAAATTTAAAGGAATATTTTAATAGTTATGAAGAGGCAGTAAGAATGCATGAAAGTGGAAACAAAAAAAGAAAAAAGTATCCAAGTTATGTTCCTTTTTATAATATAAAAAAAATTATTAAAAAAATATCAGAAGAAAATAAATTATATCTAGATATGAGGCATAGTTGTACAGAATTTACAACAAGTTATTCAAGAAAATATGAACCTACGATGGCTATTTATTATAATGATTACTCTAAAAAATGTCGCAAGGGGGACGGAATATATGTTTACATTATGTATCCAAATAAAGAATCAAAAGTAATAAAAATATCTATAGAATTGGGGTATAAAGAAAGATTTACAAACAGTGATGAGATATATGAAGAATGCATCAAAAATATTAAAAATATGATACCGAAAGAATATAAAGAAAAATTTAATACTAAAAATAACAGAAATGTTATATCAGTAGAGATTAATGAAAACGAAATAAATGATTTTGAAAAAATCTTATTGGAAATATTTGATATATATAAAGTTATTATTGCAAAAATAAACGAATTAGATGGAAAAAATTATGAAGAAAAGTATAATGAATTTATAAAAGAAATAAGTAATGGAAAATCTAATATCACAAACCTACTTGAAAACAATATTTCATATAATACCATATACTATGGAATACCTGGGTCAGGGAAAAGTTATTATATAAAAAATGAATTGCTAAAAGAATTAGAAATTAAAGAATATGAAAGAATAATATTTTATCCAGAATATACATACTCTGATTTCGTTGGAACATACAAAATTACAAGTAACAAGGAAAATTCAATAAAACCTGTAGCAGGCCCTTTTACAAGAATATTAATTAAAGCACTAAAAAATGAAAATAAAAATTATGCATTGATTATTGAGGAAATGAATAGGGGTAATGCAGAAGCAATTTTTGGAGATATATTTCAGCTATTAGATAGAAATAACGGCGAAAGTGAATATAATATAGATAATGATTTTATAAAAGAATGTATGCAACAAGAGGGGATGCAAAAAGAAACAAAGATTCCTAGAAACTTATTCTTAATAGCTACAATAAATACATCAGATCAAAATGTATTTAATCTTGATACAGCATTTGGAAGAAGGTGGAATTATATAAGAGTAGATGATGAGTTTTCGATTGACCATGATGAAGAAGAATATAGTGAAAAGTATATTAAAGGATTTATAAATGTGAAATGGAATGATTTTCGTACAAAAATAAATGAAGCTATATTAGACCCAGAAAACAATATATGGAATAGAGAGGATAAGCAATTAGGACTATTTTATATATCTAAAGATTTGTTATATTCTAAAGTGCAAGAGAAAAAAGAAGATATAGATGATGAACAGGAAGAAAGAGAAAAATTTGTATATAATGTAATTAGATATTTATGGTTTGACATATTTAAAAATGAAGAAGAAAGGCTTATAAATGTATTAAATAAAAAAACTAATTTGATAGAAGGAGAATTAAAGTTATGTCATTCTTTTGATGAACTTGCTAAACAAATAATAAACTTGGGTGACATAGACTAATTTGGAGAAAAAAATGAATAATAAAGATTATTTTATAAAAAACATATATTTAAAGGTTGCAAAACGTGATGATTCTTCAGATAATCTTGTAGGAATTAGAATTACTAAGAGTGAAGGAACAGAAAAACTAACTGTTATCTTTCCGATAGGATACAGTCTTGGAAAAATAGATGAGGAGATAGAGTATAAAGAAGATTATAATAATGATATAAAATCTTTAATTCAGTGCCTTTCTATGAAATTAGATAATGCAGAGATGAACAAAAAAAATAATTTTTCATTTATTTCTGCAATTCAGCTGATACAAGACTATGGAAAAATTGGATTGTATAAGGAAGAAGCAATTGAAGAAAATAAAGTCGCATTAGGAAAAGTAGATTGGAAGAAAACTATAAATAGTTCAAACAATAAAATATTATGGCAAAATCGTAGACTGCTCCAAGAGATATTCTATAAAAAGATAAATTATAATTATCAAGGAAAAATTCAACAAATACAAAAATATTGCTTGGGATTTATTTCAATGGTAATAGGACCATTTTATAAATTTAATTTTCCTAGGTTTCAAAAACCTAGTTCAGATGCTGAAATGATAAAAACAATAGAAGAAGAAATACTAAAAACTAATGTTGACGATAAAAAGCTGTTTTTAAATCACTTAAGAAATTTTATAACAGATAGTAATTGTATAGATCTTAATATCAATAACAGACAAGTTATTGAATTTGGAACTAAAAAATTCCATAATATTTGGGAAAAACTTGTTGATAGAAAATTTGGAGGAATCGGGGATTTAAAAAAATATAATCCACAAGCTATATATTTAAATAAAGAATTAAAACCATTACAGAATTTAAAACACAAAGTTAGCCCATCAAGACCAGACACAATAATAGACTACAAGAGCGATAAAGAAATTATAATAATTGATGCTAAATATTATAAAATAGGTAATTTACCAGGTGAATATGATATAAATAAACAACTTCGATATGCCGAATATTGTGCAAAGCAGAAATTTAATAAAGAAGATGAAAAGGGAACAGTTTATAATATTTTTATACTTCCTAATGTTATAAATGAGGATAAGCCATATAATATAGAAGCTTTTGCGAGTAACGAAAACTATTATGAAAGTTTTGAGAAAAACATTGAAACAATTGATGGCAGAAAAATTGTCGCAGTTTGCTATGTAGATACAAAAAAACTTATTTCAGCATCAGATAGCTATTGGAAAGAAGAATTAGATAATATGTTAAGTGAAATAAATGAGATTTACAAAAATCAACATTAATTAGGTAAGATGAATTTATGGCGAAACAGTAAAAAACATTGGAAAAATCAACATTTTATTAAAATAAATTATTACATATTTTGATTTAAAATAGCAAAGAAGATAGAGGATGGTAAAAGATTTAATAATTAGAAGTAGTAGTGCTGAATTTGAATTATATAAATCAGATTTTGATTTATTGTTAGAAGAAGTGGAAAAGCAGGAGAGTGAAAACGATGAGTAATAATTTGAATATTAATTGGTATCCAGGCCATATGGCTAAAACCAAAAAACAGATAATAGAAGATTTAAAATTAATAGACATAGTTATTGAAATATTAGATGCAAGAGTGCCTCTTGCTAGTCAAAATCCAGATATAGAAAACTGTATAAAAGATAAAAATAAAATAATTGTTCTTAATAAAGCAGATTTAGCAGATAATAATATTACAAATAAATGGATAGAATTTTATAAAAATAAAGGAATAAAAGCAATTGCAGTAGAATCTAATAATTCAAAAGGAATTAAAGATGTAATAGATGGGATAAAATCAGAATATGAAAAAGTAAAACAAAAGTTTATGCAAAAAGGAAGAATTGGTAAAGCTATAAGAGTTATGGTTGTAGGAATACCAAATGTGGGTAAATCTACATTTATAAATAGTATAGCAAAAAGGAATACTGCAAAAGTGGGAAATAAGCCAGGAGTTACAAAACAAAAACAATGGATAAAAATTACAAATGAAATAGAATTAATGGATACACCTGGAATGCTTTGGCCAAAGCTAGAAAATAAAGATTTTGCAATGCATTTAGCATTTGTTGGAACAATAGGAGATAATGCTATAGATAAAGAAGAAATTGCATATTATTTACTAGAATATTTAATAAAAAATTATGCAGAAAGAGTAATGGAGAGATTTAATATATCTCTTGATGAAAAAGAAACTATGGTTGTATTAGAAGAAATAGCAAGAAAAAGAGGAGCAATTATTTCTGGTGGAAATATTAATATGCAAAAAGTATCAGATATAATATTAAATGATTTTCAAAATGGAAAATTAGGGAGGATAACAATTGAATTACCTAGATGAAATATTAATAAAAGATGAAGGACAAATTAATATGATGTCTCCACTTACTTGGGCATATGTTGGAGATAGTGTATATGAGTTATACATAAGAGCATATTTAGCAAATACAACTAACTTAAATCCACATAGAATGCATGTAGAATCAATTAAATATGTAAAAGCATCATCTCAAGCAAAAGCAGTAAAAAGTCTTATAGAAATTAACTTTTTAACAGATGATGAAAAAGAAATAGTAAGGAGAGGAAGAAATACTCAAAATCATCATTTACCTAAAAATGCAAGTTTAGAAGATTATTCTTATTCAACTGGCTTTGAAGCATTAATTGGTTATTTATTTCTTAATAAAAAAGAAGAAAGAATAAAAGAAATTATAAAAAAGGTAATAGATGAAAAATTAAATCAAAATTAAAATATAATTAGCTTTATATAATAAAATAAAAAGCATAGAATACAAATAAAGTACTTTGGTATCCTATGCTTTTTTAGTTTGGTGACCCCTACGGGAATCGAACCCATGATTCAGCCTTGAGAGGGCTACGTCTTAACCGCTTGACCAAGGGGCCATAACAAGACATATTATACAATATAAAATGAATTAAGTCAAATATTTTATAAAATTAATATTGATTTATAAATTAATATTGATTTATAAAAATAGTTCATATATAATATCACTGAATTTAATAGAATTAGTGGTATAAAAGTACAAATTACTATTTAAAAGTATTCTTTATCGTATAAATTTTATTATGAAGGGATGTTTAATAAATGAGCAATTTACAAGTAGGAAAAATTGTATTTTTTAATCAAGGAAAAAAGCTTGAATTACCACTTTCTTATTCAAATATTAGTAGTTTAAATTCAAAGATTAAGCAAAGTTTATTTTCAAGAGAAGAAGCAAAATTTTTATCTAATCTATTAGGAACAAAAGTAGAAGAGGGAACACCTTTTGATGCTAAAATGTATAAAAAATTAACTGATCAAGGTTTTTCAATTATAAGAATTATGCCACAAATAAAAGATGGGAGTATTATAGAAGGTACAAAATATTTAACTGCAATTGTATCAGATAAAGTAAAAGATAAAGATGCAGATAATATATTAGATTATTATAAAGAAGCAGAAAATAGTAATGAAGATATAGATTTGCAAAAACAAATTTATGTATTTGATAATGGAAAATACTATTATAATGGAAGAAAAGAAACAGGAAAAGCACATAATGAAGCTTTAAGAGTATTTCTTAATTATAAAACAGGAAGATTATCTAGTAAAGAACAAGAATTAATGAGAAGATATCTTGAGTTTGATATTCAAGATGTATTCTTAGCAGATACAGAAAGTAGACCCCTTTCACATAATAATGAAGGAGTAATATTAATTACGCAAAAGGGAAAAATATATAATTCAACCAAGAAAAAAGAGCAACATAAGTATGAAACAATTGAAATGATGGAAAATACTTTAGGAATAGATGTTAAAGATAAAGAAGCAGAAGCGGATAAACTTGCAAAAGATTATAATATGGTAGTTATAAAATTATATAAATTAGATAGAAATTATGCTGCAATTTATTGTCCTGAAGAATTAACTGTAAAGCAAATAGATGGTTTAATTGCTTGTATGGAGGATTTTAGCAGAATTAATTTAAATTTGCAGGTTGAAGGAAAAATGCCTATTGTTCCATTTGTAGATGGAAACCAATTCCTAAGGACTGATCTTGGTGAATCACCAAATGTGGAAAAGGTATTACAAAAAATGTTAGAATACGAAAAGAGTAAAAAGAATAAAGGATTATTAGGCAGTGGTATCAATTGGATTGCAACTAGTGCTGGAAGTTTTTCTAAGTACTTAGAAAGATTAAGGAAAACTCTTCAAGCTCCAGCAGCAGATGAACCAGGAGGAAGAGAATAAATAAAGTACAAAAAATGACAAATATTATATAAATATTACAATTTTGTAATATTTGTCCACACAAATGTAATAATATGTGGATAACTTGTTGTTAAAATTGGATATAATTTATAAAAATAAAAAAGGAGGAAATTATATAAATTATTATGAAATACTTATTTACATCAGAAAGTGTTACAGAAGGACATCCAGATAAACTATGTGATTATATATCAGATAGTGTTTTAGATGAGTGCCTAAAACAGGATAAAAATTCAAGAGTTGCCTGCGAGACTTTAGCAAGTAAAGGAGAAATATATATTACTGGAGAAATTAGTTCTAAAGCTAATATTAATATAGAGCAAATTGCAAGAAATGCAATAAAAGAAATTGGATATAATAATGCTAACTTAGATATAGATTATAGAACTTGCAAAATCATAGTAAATATTTCAAAACAATCACAAGATATAGCAATGGGAGTAGATAAATCTTTAGAAGATAAAGAAGGAAAAGGCGTAAAATCAGAAGGAGCAGGTGACCAAGGAATAATGTTTGGATTTGCCTGCGATGAGACAAAAGAACTTATGCCATTACCAATTTCCTTAGCACATAAACTTGCAAAAAAATTATCAGAAGCAAGAAAAAATAAGGAAATAAGAGGCTTAAGACCAGATGGTAAAGTACAAGTTACTGTAGAATATGATGATGGGAAACCTTTAAGAGTAGATACAGTTGTACTTTCAACACAGCACATTGATGGAATAGATATAGAAAAACTTCGTAAAGAAGTAAAAGAAAAAATTATATTTAAAATAATACCAAATAATTTATTAGATGAAAATACAAAATACTATATTAATCCAACAGGTAGATTTGTTATTGGTGGACCTCTTGGAGATAGTGGTCTAACTGGAAGAAAAATAATAGTAGATACTTATGGTGGTTATGCAAGACACGGAGGAGGAGCTTTTTCAGGAAAAGATCCTACAAAAGTAGATAGAAGTGCCTCGTATATGGCGAGATTTTTAGCAAAAAATATTGTAGCAAATGGATATGCTAAAAAATGTGAAATTCAACTTTCTTATGCAATAGGTGTTGCAAAACCTGTTTCAATATTTGTAGATACTTTTGGAACAGAAGAAATACCATCAATAGAAATTATTAAAAAAGTAGAAAAATTTGATTTAACACCTAGAGGAATAATAAACTATTTAGATTTGCAAAGGCCAATATATAAATTAACAACAAATTATGGGCATTTTGGAAAAGAGAATTTACCTTGGGAAAAGATTGTTAAAATGTAAAGAGAGGAATAAAAAATGATTGCTTTAGTTACAGGAGCATCTTCTGGTATTGGAAGAGATATAGCAAGAGAACTTGCAAAAAGAAAATATGATGTAATAATAGTAGCTAGAAATGAAAAGGCATTAAATGAATTAAAAGAAGAATTAGAAAATAAATATAAAGTTAAAACATATGTAAAGATATGTGATTTAACTATAAAAGAAAATTGTATAAATCTATATAAAGAAGTAAAAGATGAATTTGAAAATATAGATGTATTAATAAATAATGCAGGACTTGGAACATGTGGAAGGTTTACAGATACACCACTAGAAAAAGAAGAACAAATAATTGATACAAATATTACAGCTCTTCATATATTAATGAAATTGTTCTTAAAAGATATGTGCAAAAAAGATAAAGGATATATAATGAATGTAGCGTCAATTGCGGGTTTTATGCCAGGGCCACTTATGGCTACATATTATGCTAGTAAAGCTTACGTTATAAAACTTACTCAAGGAATTCAAAGAGAACTTAAAATGCAAAAATCAAATGTAAAGGTAAGCGTACTTTGCCCAGGACCTGTAAAAACAAATTTTCAAAAAGTTGCTGATGTTAAGTTTAATACTCCTGAGGCAAAAAGCAGTGATGTAGCAAGAATTGCAGTAAAGAAAATGCTAAAAAATAAAAAGATAATTTTTACAGAGTGGTATATTGCATTAGTTAGAATATTTACAAAAATTTTACCAGATTCATTTTTTGCATTTTGCTGCTATTATATTCAAAAAAGAAAAATAGGCTAAGATATAAATTAAATAGAATTTACTACTACAAAAATTTTATTTTTTGTGAAATTATTGTAAATATAATTGACAAAAAAATATATTTTGATAGAATATAAGTAGAATAAATTATAAGTAAAGGAGGGGAGATATTATTTATTAATACTCTCCTTTTTTGAATAATATAAAACTAAATAATTTAATAAATAAAAAATAAAATAAAGAATAAAAAAATAAAAATTAAGATAAAGAATGAAAAAATAAAAAATAAAAATGAAGAATAAAAAATGAAAAAAGAAAAAAGAAGCATAAAAAGCCTTTGAATATAAAAGAAAGGGTGATTTAATATGTCATATATTGAATTTAAAGATGTTGTAAAAGAATATAAGATGGGAGAAGTTTCAATAAAAGCATTAAATAATACAAACTTTCAAATAGAAAAAGGAGAACTTGTAGTTATTGTAGGGCCTAGTGGTGCTGGTAAAACAACTGCCTTAAATATTTTAGGAGGAATGGATACTGTAACTAGTGGCAAGGTTATTATTGATGGCAAAAATATAGCAAAATATAAAAATAGGCAATTAACAAAATATAGAAGAGAAGATATAGGTTTTGTATTTCAATTCTATAATTTAGTTCAAAATTTAACTGCAATAGAAAATGTAGAACTTGCAACACAAATATGTAAAAAGCCACTAGACCCTAAAGAAATACTAATAAAAGTTGGACTAGAAGATAGACTTAAAAACTTTCCTTCTCAGTTATCTGGCGGTGAACAACAAAGAGTTGCAATAGCAAGAGCTATTGCAAAAAATCCAAAATTACTTTTATGTGATGAACCAACAGGAGCACTAGATTACAAAACAGGTAAGCAAATTCTTCAACTTTTACAAGATACTTGTAGAAAAGAAAAAATGACAGTTATAATAATAACACACAATGCAGCATTAACACCTATGGCAGATAGAGTAATACATTTTAAAAATGGAATAGTTTCAAATATTGAATTAAATGAAAAGCCAGTTCCAATATCTAAGATTGAATGGTAAATAATTTTAAGTAAATATAACAGGTAAATGAGGTAAATATATATGAAAAAAGCCTTATTAAAAGATTGTTTTAAAGAAATAATAAAAGGATTTAAAAGATTTATATCGATACTTCTAATTGTACTTTTAGGAGTAGGATTTTTTGCTGGAATAAAAGCAACAAGTCCAGATATGAAATTAACATTAGATAAATATTTTGATGATAAAAATGTTTTTGATATACAGGTAATATCTACCTTAGGATTAACTAACTCGGATATAGAAGAATTAGAAAAGCTAAATTTAATAGAAAATGCAGAAGGTACATATCAAACAGATGCTTTAGTTACAGCAGGAGAAAAGCAAGTTGTTGTTAAAATGGAAAGCATACCTGATTCAATAAACGGCTTAGAACTAACCAGTGGTAGATTATCAGAAAATACAAATGAATGTGTAGTAGAAGATAATTTTTTACTTGGCACTGAATATAAAATAGGAGACACAATTGAAATAAATGTAGATAATATTACAGATGATGATGGAAATACTATTCAAGTACTTAATAATAATAAGCTTCAAATTGTAGGAACTGTAAGATCGCCAATGTATATTTCATCAGATAGAGGAGATACAAAACTAGGCTCAGGAGTTATTAACTATTATATATATGTAAACAAGGAAAATATAAATGCAGGGATTTTTACAAATATATATTTAACAGTAAATGGTGCTAAAGATTTAAAATGTTATGATGATGAATATAAAGATTTAATTGCCGATGCTGAAGATGATATTGAAGAAATTGCAGAAGAAAGAAAAGAAGCAAGATATAATGAACTGTATGAAAAAGCAAATAAAAAATTTCAAGATGCAAAAAATGAATTTGAGCAAGAAAAAGCAGATGGAGAAAAACAGTTACAAGATGCAGAAAATGAAATTAATTCTTCAAAACAAAAATTAGAAGATGGAAAAGATGAACTTGCAGCAAATAGAAATTTGGCAAATACAAAATTTCAAGATGCTGCAGATGAATTAGAAAAAGCAAAAAGTGCTTTACAAGAAAATGAAAATAATTTTAATAGTAAAAAGGAAGAAGCAGAAAAACAAATACAAGATTATGAGGGAGACTTAGTTACACTTAAAGAAATTCAAACTCAATATAATAATCTAAAAACTTCACTTGAAACTAATAAAGAAGAACTTCAAAAGTTAAATGATGAACTAAAAACTTTAGATGAAATAGAAGATGCTAAAAGAATTGAAGAGATAAATTTAAAATTAACAGAACTAAATGGTGAAATAGCTAAAATTCAAGCAGGTTTATTAGTTATAGACAAACAATTAGAATCGCAAGGAATAACCGATATAAATCAAACAGTAACTCAAACTGAAAGTGCAATTCAAAGTGCTAAAAAAGAATTAGAAGATGGTCAAAATGCAATAAATACTGCTAAACAAGAATTAGAATCTAAAGAACAAGAACTTTCAAGTTCAAAGAAAAGTACATATGTAGAGCTAAATTCTGCTCAAAAAACTTTAGATGAGAATGAAAAGAAAATTAAAGATGCAGAAGCTGAACTTGAAAATTCTAAGGAAGAGTTTAATTCAAAAATAGCAGATGCAGAAAAGAAATTAGATGAAGCGGAAGAAGAAGTAAATTCAATTGAGAGGCCTTCTTGGTATATATTAAGTAGAGAACAAAATATAGGATATGTAAGCTATATGCAAGATACAGATAGAGTAGCAAATTTAGCAGAGGTTTTTCCAATAGTATTTTTTATAGTTGCGGCACTTATAAGCTTAACATCTATGACTAGAATGGTTGAAGAACAAAGAATAATAATAGGTACTTTAAAAGCTTTAGGATATAATAAACTTCAAATTGCGAGTAAATATATTATATATGCATTTTTAGCAACAATAATTGGCGGAATGATTGGAATTGCTATTGGATTTAATTTCTTACCAAAAGTTATAGCAAATATTTATGCAATGGTTTATGATGTGCCAGATGTAATATTAGAATTTAATACAACTTATGCATTTATAGGGATGATTTGTGCAATGATTTGCACAATTGGAGCTACTATATATTCTTGTCTAAAAGAACTAAAGCAAAAGCCAGCAACTTTAATGAGACCAAAAGCTCCAAAGCCTGGAAAAAGAGTATTCTTAGAATATATCACATTTATTTGGAAGAGATTAAATTTTACTAAAAAGGTTACTGCAAGAAATATTTTTAGATATAAGAAAAGATTTTTAATGACAATAATAGGTGTTGGAGGTTGCACAGCATTAATTATATCAGGATTTGGTTTAAGAGATGCAATAAGTAGTATGATTCCATCACAATATGGAAAGATAAACTTATACAATTTTAGTGTATCTTTAAAAGACGAATATAAAAATGAAGAATTAGAAAATATAGATAATATTATAAAAGGCTATGATGGAATAATAGATGTACTAAATGCAAATGTGCAATCTGTAAAAATAGATAAAAATAATAATAATCAGTCTATACAACTAATTGTACCTCAAGATATAGAAACTTTAAGTAAATTTATTACATTAGAATCAAGAAGAAATAATGATGAAAAATATACTTTAGATGATAGTTCAGTAATAATTACAGAAAAATTAGCAAAACTTTTAGACATAAAAGTTGGAGATGAAATCAAGATAATAAATAGTGATGACAAAGAATGTAATGTAAAAGTAAAAGCAATTACAGAAAATTATATATATCATTATATATATATGACTCCTAATTTATATAACGAGGTGTATGATACAAGAATAGGATATAATGTTGTATATGCTAATTCAAATAAGATGACAAAAGAAGAGGAAGAAGAATTAGGAACAAAAATATTAAATAATAGTGATTACATTTCAGGAATAACATTTTTGTCTAATACTGAAAATATTTTTTCTGAAGTTATGAATAATATGGATTTAGTTGTATGGATTCTTATAATATCAGCAGGACTTCTTGCATTTGTTGTACTATATAATTTACTTAATGCGAATATAACAGAAAGGATAAGAGAACTTGCAACAATTAAAGTGTTGGGCTTTTATGATAAAGAAGTATATGATTATATTTCAAGAGAAACAATAATACTTACATTAATTGGTATGTTATTCGGAATAGGAGGAGGATATTTCTTAACATTATATATTATTAAAACATGTGAAATAGATATGCTTATGTTTAATCCTCAAATAACAATCTGGAGTTATCTATTTGGAGTGCTAATAACTGCTCTATTTGCAATTATAGTAAATATAATTACATACTTTTCACTAAAGAAAATAGATATGATTGAATCACTAAAAAGTGTAGAATAAAATTAAAGAGTGTTTTATGAAGCAAAATGAGGGCTACTTCATATAAACGCTCTTTTATTTTAAATTTAATAATTTATATGCACTACATATTGCACAACCAGTGCATATATGAATTTTCTTTCCAAAGATTAATTCTAAAGTTTCAATATATTCATCTTTAGGAGAAATTAGATGAATATATATTTCTTGAGGCAACTTACCAATTAAAGTATTTAAAGCATAATCATTTTGAGAAAAAGAAATGTCAGATAAATATTCTGAGTCAAAATTTTCAAGTTCTAATACATTATAATTTTCATCTAATAAAATAGATTCTTTATTAGAGTAAATTAAATGTATTTTTATAGGTTCAGGTATTTTATTATCTACATACCCTCGAAGAAGACTTACGAATTCTAGATATTCTTTATCTAATACAAATTTACTAACAGCACTTTCAACTAAAGGCTCTAGCGAAGTCTTTAGTCTATTTAATCTGAAATTAACAAATCCTTCTATAACAATATTTTTATTATTTTCTATATAATCTAAAATATCTTGTTTTATATATTTTCTGCTATTATGATTTAATAAAGAAAATTCATTATAAATAGAATTTCTATCTATTGCATCAAAATAAAAATAATCTTTTAATATTAGGCGCTTTACAATTATAGGTTCATAATAATTTATGATTGCATCAGAAAGCACATTTGACAAATAATTATAAAATCTTTTTAAGTTTTTTCCTTTATAATGAATAATAACATTTTCATAAACTTTGAAAATGTGTTTAGAATAATATATATCGGGAATATTTGATTCACCAATTTTTTGCATTAAATAATTTTGAAACTTTTCGTTGTTATCCTTAATACATAATGAAACCATGTAATCCTCCCCGAATTATTATCTACCATATATCATATATTATTCTAAAAATTTTATTTTGCTAATAATTTTAATTATTAATTTTTTTTACAGTTTAAGACTATATATAACGGGTGAAAAAAATTTTTTACAGTCTATTATAACTATTGATTTTAATGATATATTAAATAAAATGGGGTTCCCACAAAATTATAATAATTTATTTTATCTATAAAAAATTATTAAAAATAGTAGAAATTTAAAAATATTAATGATACAATACAAGAGTAAAAATATAAGATTAATTAATCATATGCGGAGGATAAAATAATGCCAAGAGGAAGAAAGAGCAAAAAGAAGCAAGAACAGAGAAAATTAAATATAACTGTTGCAATACTTATAGTTTTAAGTATTTTGCTAGCAGTACTTATATATACAAAATCAGGTTATTTAGGACAAACATTAAGTCCAGCTTTAGGTGGAGTATTAGGATACATAAAATACTTAGTGCCTATCGCACTTTTTGGATTTTCATTATATATAGCTTATGATAAAGATACAAAATATTATGTACCAAAAATATTTATGTTCGCAGTAATACTTGTACTTATAGATGTAATTTTTAGTTCATATCAAATTTCAAAGGGAAATATAGATATTACAAAATCTATGGAATCTATTTTAAAGCAAGCATATACATTAGGAACAATGGATATTGGAGGAGGAGTACTTGGAACTGCAATTGCAGCACCACTTATAAACTTAATAGGAATACTTGGAACAGTGATTGCTTCAATAGGTATAGCTTTAATTGCACTAGTATTCATATTTGGACTTCATCCAGCAGATGCAATTTCAAATTCTATAGACAAATTTGCAGAAAAGCAAGCAAGAAGAAATAAGGAAAGAGAACAAGTAAGAAGTACTAAAATGCAAAGCCCATCTAGTATAGAACCTGAAATACAAGAGACAAGAAGAGAAAGAAGATTAAGAGAAAAGCAAGAAAGAGAAGCAAGAAATAAAGAAAACTTAGAAGAACAAATTACAATAAATTTAAATGAACCTAAAAAATATGATCATTCTAAAGATAATTTAGATGCATCAATATTTAGCAAAAAAAGTGTAAATGCTTCAAAGCAAGCTATAACTCCAGCTTCTAGTGATGATTTATTTAAGAGTCAAGAAGAAGAAAAAGAAGCTAAAACAAAAGAAGTACTTCAATTAGATCATGGAATAACAGTTCATGATGAACACTATGAGTTTCCACCAATTACATTGTTAGAGGAAGGAAAAAATACTTCAGATAAAAATAGTGAAAGACAACTTTTAGCTACAGCTGAAAAATTAAGAAGAACTTTATATAGTTTTGGAGTTTCAGCTAAAGTTGAAAATGTTTCAGTAGGTCCAGCAATAACAAGGTATGAACTAGCTCCAGCAGAAGGTGTAAGAGTAAGTAAAATAGCAAATTTATCAGATGATATTGCTTTAAGCTTAGAGGCAGAAACTATAAGAATTGAAGCTCCTATACCAGGAAAACATACTGTTGGTATTGAAGTTCCTAATAAAGAAAAAAATACGGTACCTTTAAGAGATATTATTGAATCAGATGAATTTATAAACAGTAAATCAAAACTCGCTTTTGCATTAGGTAAAGATGTTGCAGGAGCAATTGTAGTAACAGATATTTCTAAAATGCCACATATGCTAATTGCAGGACAAACTGGTTCTGGTAAATCCGTATGTATAAATACTTTAATTACAAGTATAATATATAAAGCAAAGCCTAGTGAAGTAAAATTACTAATGATAGATCCAAAAGTTGTTGAACTTTCGGTATACAATGGAATTCCACATCTATTAATTCCAGTTGTAACTGACCCTAAAAAAGCAGCAGGAGCCCTTGCTTGGGCAGTACAGGAAATGGTTAAAAGATATAGCCTATTTGCTGAAAAAAAAGTAAGAGATATGAAAGGGTATAATGCCTTAGCAGAAAAGGAAGGAAATCCAAAATTACCTCAAATAGTAATAATTATAGATGAGCTTGCAGATTTAATGATGGTTGCAGCAAAAGATGTAGAAGATGCAATTTGTAGATTAGCTCAAATGGCAAGAGCTGCTGGAATGCACTTAGTAATAGCTACTCAAAGACCATCAGTAGATGTAATTACAGGTATAATTAAAGCAAATATTCCATCTAGAATAGCATTTTCAGTTTCATCACAAGTAGATTCTAGAACTATATTAGATAGTGCAGGAGCTGAAAAGCTTTTAGGAAAAGGAGATATGCTATTCTATCCATCAGGAGCACCTAAGCCTGTTAGAATTCAAGGAGCTTTTATTTCAGATAAAGAAGTTGAAAATATAGTTAAATTCTTGAAAAAAGACGGTGAAACAGAATATGATGCAGGAATAATAGAATCAATTGAAAAGAGTGGAGAACCTGAAAAGGCTGCAGCTGATGAAGAAGATGATGATGATACAGATCCATTATTAGATGATGCAATAGACTTAGTTGTAGAAACTGGACAAGCATCAACATCATTTATTCAAAGAAGATTTAAAGTGGGATATGCAAGAGCTGGTAGAATAATTGATCAAATGGAACAAAGAGGTATTATTTCTGGTTACCAAGGAAGTAAACCTAGAGAAGTATTAATGTCAAAAGAAAGATGGCAAGAATTAAAAATGGCACCAACTGATGGTAATAGTCAAGCAAATAATGTAAGTGAAAACACTCTTGAAGTAGAAGCTTCAAGTGAGCAAGAATAAATTATAAATTATTAAAAATTAACTAAAACTAATTAAAGATAATTTTTCTAAGATACTAATATTATATGCAATAAAAATAACAAAGGAGAATAAAGTTGAAATCTAAACTTTTAAAAAAAGATTACAGTGAAGAATTAGAAGAAATATGTGAAAGCAAAAGGTTTGAAAAAGAAGCTCAAAACCTTTTGCTTAGCATGCTTTATAAAGTAGATGGAGCATATAATGACTATAAAACTGTAAAAAGGGAAGTACCTTCAAAAGAAGAATTTTTACAAATAATTATAGATATAGTTAAAAATTATTGCAGAGAAATAGAAATAGCAAGACCAAATTCTAATCTAGAAAAAGATTTGACAAAATCCAGATGTAAAATAGTAGAAGAAGAACCAGATAACAAATATAATAGAGAACAAAAAGTTATATTTTTCCCAAATGAAAAAGTTGTATTATATAGTATAATAAAAGCAGGATTAGAGAAAATTAATACAAATTTAAAGTTAAAAGATAAAGCAATCTTAGCAAGTATTCAGATAGGAAGATGTATTTCTGCATCAGAAGTTATAAGAGATTTTAATGGATTTTCTTGGTCTCAAATTGTATCTGAAATAGAGAGCTTAGAATGTAATGCAATTTATACAGATTTAATATATTTACTTGGAGAAAGATATGTAAATAACTTAAATTCAAATAATATTGAAAAACTTCAGAATGTAATAAATAGTGAGCTTTTAGATAAAATAGAAAAGCTAGCTATTAGATTTTATTTAGAATATGATGAAAAACAATTAGAGTTAGCTCGCGACAACCTAGCTAAAGATAAAAAAAAGATAGAAGAAATGGAAAATGGACAAGAATATGTTGAAAAAATAAGTAAAGTAAAAAAAGATCTTTTAAATAAAATAGGTAAAATTGATGAACAATTAAATGATCCAAAAGAATTAAGAGATGCATATATTAATTACAATAAGGATCTTCCTAATGAAAAGAAAATATTTAGTGTAAGTCATTATGAGGAAATGATTCAAAATAAAAGGCAGAGTATTTTAGACGAAATTGAAGAATATAATAAACTTCAAAATCCTATTGAATTTGTAAAAATAAAGGAAAGTTTATTAGAAAGAATTAAATATTTTGAAGAAGTAAATAAAATTTCAATTAATGAGGTTCAATTTTGTTTTTTCGAAAGCTTTTCAAAAATATTAGATGATTTAAATGAAAAAGATAGATTAATAGACTATATATATAAAATAAGATATTTAAAATATTTGCCTATTAGTAAAGATAAATTAATGAAAGATATTATAGATTTTAGTGACTTAGAAAAAAAGACAATAAAAAAATGTATTGAAAAAAATATAATTACTCCTATTTCAAATAATCCAGACACAGATTATTTATTATTAAAAAGTATATTTGAAACAAGAAATATTCTATTAGAAGGATTATCAATTAAATTAAGCATAAAAAATGGAAAGCTAATTTCTGAAATATATGATGGAGATATATTAGATAGTACAAATGAAGTTCTACTTCCAAATGGAAGTAATATACATTTAAGAAAAACCAAAAAAGTTAAGATATTTGATTAAGGTTTATAGGCATCCTAAAAAACCTAAATTTATTACAAAAGATAGATTTTATCTTTGGAAAAGGATTATATGAAAATTACATTTTTAGGTGCAACTGAAACAGTTACAGGTTCAAACTTTTTAGTAGAAGGAGCAGGAAAAAAGTTTTTAGTAGATTGTGGTTTACATCAAGGAAAATATGAAGAAGAAATATTAAATGATGAACCTTTTGATTATGATGTAAATTCTATAGATTTTATGCTTCTTACTCATGCACATATAGATCACTCAGGAAGAATACCAAAGCTATATAAAGAAGGATATAGAAAACCAATATATGCTACAAAAGCAACAGTAGATTTATGTTCAATAATGCTACCAGACAGTGGACATATACAAGAATCAGAAAACGAAATAAAAAATAAAAAGAGAAAAAGAAATGGTGAAAAGCCAGTAGAACCTCTATATACAGTAGAAGATGCAGAAGCATCAATGGAGCTTTTCATACCAGTTAAATATGATGATATAATAAAAATAGATGATAATATCTCAGTTAGATTTAATGATGCAGGACATATGCTAGGTTCAAGTATAATAGAAGTATGGGTAACAGAAAATAACGAAACAAAAAAGATTGTATTTAGTGGAGATATTGGAAATAATGATATACCTCTTTTATCTAGCCCTACAATGATAGAAAATGCAGATTACTTAATAATGGAATCAACTTATGGAGATAGACTTCATTTAAAAAATGACCAAAAAGCATCTATGTTCTTGGATATTGTATCAGAAACTTTGGATAATGGAGGAACAGTTGTAATTCCATCATTTGCAGTAGGTAGAACTCAAGAAATCTTATTTGAACTAGATAAAATAAAGGACTTAAAAAAAGATGATGAAACTTTTGCTAAAGAATATGAAACTTTAATGAAAGCTAAAGTTTATGTAGATAGTCCACTTGCAACATCTGCTACAGAAGTCTTTAGAGATAATATGGATTTATTTAAACCAGAAATTCAGGAATTTATAAAAAGAGGAGATAATCCATTAGATTTTCCAGGTCTTACATTTACTAAAACGGTAGAAGAATCTAAAGCTTTAAATGAATCTAATGAACCTTGCATAATAATATCTGCAAGTGGTATGTGTGATGTAGGAAGAATAAAACATCATTTAAAACATAATATATGGAATCCAAAAAGTACAATACTTTTTGTTGGATATCAGGCACCAGGAACTTTAGGTAGAAGAATAGTAGATGGAGAAAAAAAGGTAAAATTTTTAGGAGAAGAATTTGCAGTTAAAGCAAGAGTAGAATATATTGAAGGATATTCAGGGCATGCAGACCAAGAATGGTTACTTAATTTTGTTTATTCATTTACAACAAAAATGCCAGACCACATATTTTTAGTACATGGCGAGCCACATTCACAAGAAACTTTAAAACAAAAAATAGAAGAAACTACAAATATAGGAGTTACTATCCCTAAATATGGTGAAGAATATACCTTAGATAGTAACTTAGAAAAATGTCAGCACTGCATAAACCCAGTAAATAAACAAAGACAAAGATTAGACATATTAGATAAAATGGATGCATTAGAAAGTGAAATAGAAGAAATGAAGCATAGTTTAAAAGAAAATATTAGAATGTCTTCAAATTATGATGAAGATATGGTTAAATTAAATAATAGAGTAAACGATTTAAGAAGACAAATAATAGAAATTATGCAAAATAAGTAAAGGAGTAAAATTCAAATGAAGAAAAAGTATTATAATGATGCGTTTATAGGAAACAAAGATTTAATTGCTACATTTAGCAAATATGGAGAATTATTAAGGCTTTATTATCCATCTCCAGATTATATGCAATATTCAGATTTTTATCATATAGGAGTTAAAATAAATGATTCTAATATCATTTATTTACATAATGATGTTAATAATAGATACAATCAATATTATGAAGAAGATACAAATGTATTAGTAACAGACATAGAAAATACTTATTTTAATTTAAAAGTTAAACAAATTGATTGTGCTATGATTAGCCAAGATATATTACTTAAAAAATATACATTCAAAAATGACAATAACATAGATTTAGATTTAAAATTTTTAGTACATTCTAAAGTATTTTCATCATATAACAATACAGCCGGTGGAATGATTTCAAATGATGCATTAATACAATATAGCCATAATTATACTTGTGCAACTTTTTCTAAAGAAAAATTATATAGTCATCAATTAAACAATGTTGAAAACAATATTAATTCAGGAAATATTTATGATAAAGACTACATAGGAATGAGTTCTGATTCAGCTATAAGTTATGATTTAGGTGTACTTAAACCAGGTGAAACTAGAGAATTTTGTATGTACATATATATTTCATCAGGAGATGATAGCTTAACAGAAATACAAGAACAAATAGAAAAAGTTAGAAGATTAGATGTAAATAAAGAAATTAATAAAGTAATAAAGCATTGGAAAAAATATGTAGAAGACCACGACACATTAAAATTAAAATCAGATGGTTCAGATTATATGGATAAAATTATTCAAATATATAAAAGAACAATTTTACTTATGGCTCTATTAATTAATGAAAGAACTGGAGGAATAAGTGCATCAGTTGAAGTAGATGAAGAAAGAGATAAATGTGGTAGATATGCATATTGCTGGCCTAGAGATTCTGTTTTGGTATATAAAGCATTAGACTTTATTGGATTTGAGAATATGTCTAAAAAGTTGTATGAAAACTTTTTAAGAAAAACACAAGAAAAAAATGGAATGTGGGAACAAAGATTTTACACAGATGGAAGGCTTGCTCCTTGTTGGGGATATCAAATAGATGAAACTGCAACAGTTGTGTATGGAGCATATAGACACTTTTTAGTTATGACAAGAAAAACTGGCAAAAAAGATAAAAAGTTCTTAAAAGATAATCTAAAAATGCTAGAAAAAGCAACTAAATTCTTAGAAAAATATATGGACTACATATTAGGTAAAGAAGAAACTGAAGATAAAGTTAGAATGGAATTAGAAAAGGATTACAACTACAAAGAAAGAGATGAAATATATAAACATCCAAGCTACGATTTATGGGAAAATACTGAAGGAGTACATTTATATTCTTTATCTACTATATATTCAGCCTTTGATTCAATGATAAAAACTTATGATGAAGTATATGAATTATTTGAAAAAAATAGATTAAAACAAGATGATATAATAAAATGTAAAAAGAAATTAGAAGAATATAAAAGAGATACTAAAAAATATATTTTAGATAATTTAGTAGATAAACAGAAAAATGTTCTTTTAAGAAATACAACAGATAGATTAGTAGATATAAGTGTTGTAGCATCAATCTTCCCATATAGAGTATTTGAAAAAAATGATAAATTTGTACAAAATACAATTGATCAAATAAATATGACTCTAAGAACATATTCAGGAGGATATTTAAGATATCAAGGAGATGGATATTTAGGAGGCAATAATCCTTGGATTATTGCAACTGGTTGGATGGGACTATACTTCCATGCAACTGGTGATGACAAAAAAGCTAATGAATGCTTAAATTTCATAGTACAAAGTGCAACTCCTCAGGGTTTCTTAGCAGAACAATCTAATAGTGATTTAAATGAAAAGTGGGTTATAGGCTTAGCCTGGTCACATGCAGTATTTATAGAGCTACTTATGTTTTTAAAGAATGGAAATAAAGAATATTAAAAATAATATTAGAAAAATTTACAAAAGCTAGGAAACAATCCTAGCTTTTAAAATGTATTTATACAAATTTTCAGTACAATTGAAAATTTGTATTGATTTATTAAAAAAAAACATTGTATAATATCTTTTAGAAATCTAAATTAAGGAAGTAAAAAAATGGCAAAAGTAAAAACTATATTTGTATGTAGCTCATGTGGATATGAATCACCTAAATGGCTAGGAAAATGTCCTGCATGTAATGAATGGAATACATTTTATGAAGAAAAAGAGCAAAAGTTAGTTGGATTAGATGGTAAGCAAAAGCAAACTGCAAAACCTACACTTCTTAAAAATGTAGAAGGAAAAGAAGCTATAAGGGTACATACTGGATATGAAGAATTAGATAGAGTTTTAGGTGGAGGCTTAGTTAAAGGCTCACTTGTATTAGTTGGAGGAGAGCCTGGAATTGGTAAATCTACTCTAATATTACAATTATGTAATAAAATAGCATCTTTAGGAGCAGATTCAAAAGTACTTTATGTATCAGGAGAAGAATCAGCTGAGCAGGTAAAATTAAGAGCAGATAGACTTGGAATTAATAGTGATAACATAATGTTTTTAGGAGAAACAGATATAGATGCAGTAGATACAGAAATAACTTCAATGAATCCAAATTTAGTAGTAATTGATTCTATTCAAACAATGTATTCATCTGAAATAACATCTGCACCAGGAACTGTAAGTCAAGTAAGAGAAATAACTTCTAGAATAATGAGAGTATGTAAGCAAAATCAAATAACTACCATAATTATAGGTCATGTTACAAAAGATGGAAATATAGCTGGCCCAAGAGTTTTAGAGCATATGGTAGATACTGTTTTATACATAGAAGGAGAAAGATATTTTTCATATAGAATTGTAAGAAGTGTAAAAAATAGGTTTGGTTCTACTAATGAAGTAGGTATGTTTGAAATGCAAAATGAAGGTATGGTTGAAGTTACAAATCCTTCTTCAATACTTATTTCAGAAGGAGATGATAAATATTCAGGTTCAGTTATAATCTGCACAATAGAAGGAACAAGACCACTTTTAGTAGAAGTGCAAAGTTTAACTACAATGAGTGTTTATGGAATACCTAAAAGAACTGCAAATGGTGTAGATTTTAATAAATTATCTTTACTTATAGCTGTTTTAGAAAAAAGAGCAAATCTATCACTTGGAAATCAAGATGTATATTTAAATGTAGTAAGTGGAATGAGAATAAATGAGCCAGCAGCAGATTTAGGAATTGCTTTAGTTGTTGCATCAAGTTTTAAAAATATTAGTATACCAAAAGATATAGCAGTAATTGGAGAAGTTAGTTTAACTGGAGAAATTAGAAGTGTAAATCTTATAGATAAAAGAATAAAAGAAATAGAAAGACTAGGATTTAAAAGATGTATAATTCCAGAAAATAACAAAAAACTATTGAAAGATAAGTATAATTTAGATATAATAGGGGTTAGGAATATTAATGATGCATTAAGAGCAGTAGGGATAAAATAAGATTAATAAAATTAAAATAATATAAGAGAAAATAATATAACAATATAAAAAAATTAAAAAATTAAAAA
>CAWVEX010000062.1:0-4265 GCA_963928415.1 Bacillota bacterium
TATTTTTTTATTTTTTCTTTTTAACACTTTTATTTTTTATTTATGTTCACTTTTCTATTTTTCTTAATTTCATCCTTACTTAATAAAATTTTTCTAAATTATGGCATCAACAAATTCTTTACTATTAAATACTTGCATATCATCTATTTGTTCTCCAATTCCTATATATTTAATAGGAATTTTATTTTCATCTACAATTCCAATAACAACTCCGCCTTTTGCAGTTCCATCTAATTTAGTAAGAACTAATCCTGTTACACCTGTTGACTCTTTGAAAGCTTTTACTTGAGATATTGCATTTTGCCCAGTAGATGCATCTAAAACTAATAATATTTCTTTAGAACTATTTGGAAGTTCTCTATCTATAACCCTTTTTATTTTTTCTAATTCATCCATTAAATACTTTTTATTTTGTAATCTTCCTGCTGTATCACAAATAAGTACATCTGCATTTTTCTCTTTTGCAACTTTAATTGAATCAAATATAACCGATGCAGGATCTACTCCTTCATTTCCTTTAACTAGTTCACATCCTGCTCTATTTGCCCAAACTTCTAATTGTTCAGTTGCTGCCGCTCTAAATGTGTCACCTGATGCAATTATAACTTTCTTGCCTTCTTTCTTTAGATTATTTGCAATTTTCCCAATTGAGGTTGTTTTTCCTGCTCCATTTACACCAACCATCAATATAACTGCTGGTCTATTTTCTAAATCTAATTCTGGCTTATTATTTTTAAAAATTTCTTCTATTTCTTCTCTTAAAGCATTCTTTACTTCATCTGCTTCTTTTAAATTTTCTTTTTTTATTCTTGTTCTAAGATTATTGATTATTTTTTCTGTTGTTTCCATACCAACATCTGCAATAACTAATTTTTCTTCTAATTCATCAAGTAAGTTTTCATCTACCTTTGTAAAACTAAATACTTGCTTTGTTTTTGCTAATCCTTGTTTTAATTTATCAAAAAAGCCCATTTATTTTTATCATATAATTTTTGTTATATGAAACTCCTTTCTAAAGCCTAATTTTATTAACACACTAAGTATACCATAGATTTACAAAAAAGTGTACTAGTTTATGAAATTTATTTGCAATAAGTATGTAAAATATGTTATACTTTATATGTTGATAATATTAACTATTAACTAATATTTTTGCAGGTATAATTTAGTGGTAGAATGCCATGCTTCCGACCTGGTCGCGCGAGTTCGATTCTCGCTACCTGCTCCATTAAAAAAAATCGTCGCGCCATACGAAAGTATTGAGAAATCAACTGTAAAGGTTGATTTCTTTTTGTGCATTTTCCTTCAAAAGTGAAAGGAGAGATTTATTATATAAAAGAAGAAAATTGCAGGGATTTATATTTGAGTAAGTACAGAAGATCAAGCAAGAGAAGGTTTTAGTTTGGCAGAACAAAAGGAAAAGTTATTACACAACTTTACAAATTTTGTACTCCCATATATTTCCTAACAAGCACTGAATTTTTCCTTCCAAGTTAAAATTCGAATTATGTGAGTAAGTCTCAGACCATTTATAGAATAATAATCTGTATACGCAAAAGTTTCAGCGATTTCTCGCTGAAACTTTTGCTTTAGTAATCCTATTCTAGGACACCCTTAATTCAGTTGGTGGCAAACAAATAGTTGGAAAGTGCCTTAAAAACTCGAGGGTTGCTAGTGTCGAGCCAATAGTTTAAGCTATAGGAACTAATTACACTCCGCATAGTTTGTTTAGGTTTCTTTACGAACTGTTTTTTCCAACCCCAAGCACCGTCCGAGATATCTTCCTTGGCTTCTTGGATTCGATGGCAAATAACATAACACATATGCTCTTTGATATCATATGTATTAATAATCTCTTTGCCGAGCTCCCATGAAAAACCATACTCCTCCATCAACCTATTGACACTTTTGCCAAATTCTCTTTGGCGTTCCTGACGACTAGTAATGTCTTCATACGTGTAGAGTCCATTCAAAGCATCAATCACATACACATAGCGTGTTTTATTTACTACGAAGGTAGGAACACAGATTACTCTGTCACCATCCGTTGTGACAAAATTGCCACAATAACTAGCAGATGTGATAGGCTCCAAGAAGCTTTCGAGCGATTTTTGAATGTCCTCTGGTAAAGTGTGGATGGGGTGTTTGCCACTTTTTGCTTGTTTAGTCATTTTTAAAACCTCTTTCTTTTTGTTTTTTCTTGTTGTTAGGGACCAAACAATTGTCAAATAAGTTACATAATATATTATAACATAATTATGTAAAAAAAGCAATTTTTTGATGAAGTTACACTAAACTATAATTTTATAAAATAACAATATTTATTGAAAATTTCTAAATATATGCTATACTAATTTCAACAGTTGATTAATCGAATTATTTTTTTGAGCAAAATGTGGGAGGAACACTATGAGAAATAGGTTTTTTTTCGCAAATAACCTCCCTAAACGCTCCAAAAAGATTAATTAAAATAATACAATGAAAAGCAATTTTATTATATTATAATTTAAGTAATTAAGTATTTAAATTGCATATTCATTTCATTAAGGAGGTATCTTATGATAGATAAAGTAGGCGGAGTAATTTTAAAAGATAAGAAAATACTAGTGCAAAGAAAGAAAAATAATCGTACAGAATGTATTATTCCTGGTGGAAAAAGAGAAGGAAATGAAACAGATTTTGAAACATTAAAAAGAGAACTTATGGAAGAATTAAGTGTAAATCTTATATCTTCTGAATTTTTAGGTGGATATGATGATATAGCTTGCTTTTCTCCTAAAGATAAGATTCATGTTCAAACTTACATTGCCAACATTGAAGGTGAAATTAAATGTAATAATGAAATTAAAGAAGCAATTTGGATTGATAAAAATTTTAAAGATGAAGGAATTGAGGTTGGCAGTATATTAGGTGAGCATGTTATTCCTGAATTAATTAAAAGAGGTTTAATGTAATACTTATAAAAAATAGCACTGTAAAAAGTGCTATTTTTTTATTTCATCTATAAAACTTTGGTCTATGCTATCTGCTTGTTCTTGGTTTAAATATCCATATTCAACCATAGATGAAATTACTTTATTTTGCCTTTGTTTGCATAATTCTTTATTTACTGTTGGAGCATATACAGATGGTGCATTTGGTATACCTGCCATCATTGTTGATTCTGCTAAATTCATATCTTTAGGCTCTTTATTTAAATAGCCTTCACAAGCTTCTTTTATTCCATAATATCCATCTCCAAAATAAATTGTATTTATGTACATTTCTAAAATATCTTCTTTAGAGTATTTATTTTCTATATCAATTGCCATAAACATTTCAGCTATTTTTCTTCTAAATGCATTATCTTCTTCTATGAAATATAAATTTTTAGCAACTTGCTGAGTTATTGTACTTCCTCCCTCTTGCAATTCTTTATTTTTTATATTTGTAAAAATAGCTCTTGCTAATCCAATTATATCTATTGCTCCATGCTCATAGTATCTATGGTCTTCAACAGCAATTATTGCATTAATGTAATCTTTAGGTACTTCTTCTATACTTACAAAATTAGGGCTGTTTTCTATATCACTTACTTTATCTGCTAATGGCTGAAGCTTTATCTTGTCCTCATAAAGTGTATATCCATACATTCCTATACCTAAGCCTGATACAATTATTAAAACAAAAATAGTTATTAATATTCTTTTTATAGTTTTCATATTTTCTCCATTTTATTTAATATATATTATTTATATCATAATATTTGTAAAATTACTAGAGTTTAAAAAAGAAAAAATAAGTATCTATTTTCATAGATACTTATCATTGGTGGGCAGAGATGGATTCGAACCATCGAACTCAAATGAGAACAGATTTACAGTCTGCCGCCTTTAGCCACTCGGCCATCTGCCCAAATATATTAAATTAAAATGGTGCGCCTTCAAGGATTCGAACCTTGGACCCACCGGTTATGAGCCGGTTGCTCTGACCAACTGAGCTAAAGGCGCATTTGTTTAGCACGATATTAAGTATATAACATTTTGTATTTCATGTCAAGTATTTTTTAATTAATTTTGTATTTTTTTAATATTTTTTATTATATTTAATTTTGATTTTTTTAAAGTATAAATTAATTAAAAATAATAGCATTTTAATATAAATCTATTAAGGCATACTTTAATGTATGCCTTAACTTAATGTAAGTAATCTTCCGGCTATGCCGGTAGTAACGAAGGCTTAAGCTATGTAGCAAAGCAACTCCCTTCATGATATAATACCAATAT
>CAWVEX010000063.1:0-8123 GCA_963928415.1 Bacillota bacterium
CCAAAAAAGCCCCACCATTAGTAGGCTACTTCTGATTGTGGGCTTTTCATATATTAATAAAAAATTAAGAAAAAAGTCACTTTAAAGTCATTTTTATTTGTTATTATATAAAAGTAATTGAAATTTGTTTAAACCTATATCTTTAACTCCCCTTTATATAAAGATATAGATTTAATATATAAACTTTAATATTTCATAAAACTCTAATGGATATCTATTAGAGTTTTAATTTTTTCGTACTTAAAAGTTTAAGATAAAAAATGCCTAAATTGTATTTAAAATAAAAATATTGTCAATAATATTATTAATTTTAGATTATTTTAGTTGCGAGGAATTTATGAAAACAAAAAAAATAACTTATGAGTTTTTTAAACTTTTTTGGGTATTTGTAATTGGATGCTTTATGGGATATATTATAGAGGTTGTATTTAATTATGTAAGAACGGGAAATTTTGAAACAAGACAAGGGCTTATATATGGACCATTAGCACCGGTATATGGATTAGGAACCCTTGTATTTTATTTAATACTTCCAAAATTTAAAAAAGTATGGCAGGCATTTTTAGTAAGTAGTATACTAGGAGGAATAACTGAATACCTATGCTCATATTTTCAAGAAAAAGTGTTTGGAACAGTATCTTGGGACTATTCAAATCAATTATTAAATTTTAATGGAAGAACAAGTATTATATATTGTTTAGCTTGGGGACTATTAGGAGTTATATTTATTAAACTTATTTATCCATATTTTGAAAAGATTTTTGATAAAGTGTTATATAAGATTGGAACTAAAATTATAACTGCATTTGCAATAGTATTTATGATTTTTAATATTTCAATTTCTTCACTTGCAGCTCAAAGAGAATATGAAAGAAGAGAACATATAAAAGCTAATAGTGAGATAGATTACTTTTTAGATGAGTATTATCCAGATGAAGTATTAGATAAGGTATATAGAAATAGGCAAGATAGATGAATTAAAATTATTAAATTAATATTAGGCAAAAATTAAGAAATTATTAAAGGGCTTTATTTTTAAACTATTCTATTGTATAATATAAAAGACGTCAAAAAAAATTCATACAAAAAGAGGATTATATGAGCAGAAAAGCTAAAGTAAGTATTTTTAAATTAATAATGTTAGCAATAATAATTGGAATAATAATTGGAGCAATAATATATTTATGGCCTTTTTTTAGAAATATAAGTAATCCAGAAGGACAAATTGCATTTAAAGAAAAAATACAAGATTTAGGATTTGTCGGAATGCTTATGCTATTTGGACTTCAATTTGCTCAAATCTTTTTAATTATAATTCCAGGAGAGCCAATTGAAGTATTAGCTGGAATGTGCTATGGTACACTTGGAGGAACATTATTTATAACTTTTTCAGCCTTTATTATAACAACACTAATATTTTTAGCAGTAAGAGTACTTGGAAGAAAATTTGTATATAGTTTTTGCAAAGAAGAAAGTGTCAAAAAGATAGAAAATAGTAAACTTTTTCAAAATCCTAAAAAGATAGAATGGATAATGTTAATACTATTTTTAATACCAGGTACACCTAAAGATTTATTGGTGTATATTGCAGGTTTGCTTCCAATAAAACCTATAAGATTTATACTAATATCTACATTTGCAAGATTTCCATCAGTAATTTCATCAACTATTGCTGGAGAAAATATTCTTAATGGTAATTTAAAAATATCAATTATAGCATACATATTAACATTTATTATAGTCGGTATAGCAATATATATAATTAATAAATTAGATAAATCTAAAACTACTGAAGAAGCAATTAATTTTTTTAAAAAAGAAAAAACAAATGAGAAAGTATAATGTGTGGCAAATAAATATGGGGGATTAATGTAATGAATGATCTATCAGTAGTAAAAAAGCATGAAAAACTAAAAAAAATAATTACATACTTTTTCATTTATAGTTTTATAGGGTGGATTTTAGAGACAATTTATGCTTTTTTAGTATTAGGACATTTTGTAAAAAGAGGATTTTTAATAGGACCAATTTGCCCAATATATGGATTTGGAGCAATTTTACTATTAATATTATTAAAAAACTATAAAGGAAAACCTATAAGTCAATTTTTAATAGCAGGATTTACTTTTACAGTATTTGAATATATAGCTTCATATATGTTAGAAGTAATATTTGGACTTAGATGGTGGGATTATTCAAGCGAAGCTTGGAATTTACAAGGAAGAGTAAGTTTATCCTATTCAATAATATGGGGAGCATTAGGAATATTACTTATAGAAGGAATACATCCATATATATCTAAAATACTTGAAAAAAATAAAAAGAAAGTAAAAATAAAATTTCAGGATTTTATAATCTTGATATTAATTATACTATTTATAGTAGATATTATATTTTCATCAATTAAATATTTAAAACCATGAGCCTAAATGTATTTATTTAAGGCTCATTTTTAATGAATAAATTTTACTTTAAAGGAAATACTTAATATTAGAATTTTAGAAAAGAGGTAAAAATTATGTGTGATGACTTAAATTTATTATTATCTAATCTTAATGTGTTTTATAGAAAGCTACAAAACTATCATTGGAATATAACAGGAAAGGACTTTTTTACAACTCATGAAAAGTTAGAGGAATATTATAATTCAATAAATAGCCAAATAGATGAAGTAGCAGAAGTAATAGTCGCTAAAAATTGTCATGTTATGGCAACAATGAAAGAATATTTAGAAACAAGTCAAATAAAAGAAGCAGAAAGTAAGCAAGTTAAATCTTGTGATATTTGGAATATTGTTTTAAAAGATTATGAAACTTTAATTGAAAATTGTAAAAAAATAAAGAGTGAAGCGGAAAATGAAAATTGTGCAGTTACTTCAAGTTTAATGGATGAATATATAAAAGATTACCAAAAGAAATGCTGGATGATAAGCCAAGTTGTTAATTGTAAGTAAAATATATAAAAGAAGCCTAAAATATTATTAGAAAAATAATTATTTATTTAATAGTAAATTATATTAGGCTTCTTTTTTATATTTCTTAAATCTTTTTACTAAACTATTTTTAGGCATTTTTTTATAGTCAAAAGAATATAATAGTAAAAGGTAAAATTTAATTTACTATTAGGACACAATTTGGATACAATTGTTGTGTAAAATAATAAACAAGATAGGTTAAAGCTTATGTAAAAATAATAAACCTATCTTAAAAATAGAAATGAGGTGGTTAAAACAGAAACGCTAAATTTAAAAGATCGTGATTTAATGGTAAACGGATTAATTCCGCTGAATACTGAGAAAAAAGAATTTAATATGCTTATGAATCTATATCAAAAAGCTCAAATAGACATTTTAGATAAACTTCGGAGCACTTCAAGAATATTTTAACAATAAATACAATTATGAAGTAATTAATCATATTGTATCAAGAATAAAAACTCCAAAAAGCATAATAAATAAAATGAAAAAGAAAAATTATGAGCTAAATTATAAAAATCTAATTGAGTATATAAATGATATAGCAGGAATTAGGGTTATTTGTACTTTTAAAGATGACATATTCAAAGTAAGAGATATTATTAGGAATATGCCAAATACTAGAGTATTAAAAGAAAAAGACTACATAAATAATCCTAAAAAAAGTGGATATATGGGTTACCATATGGTTGTTGAAACAATAATAGAATATGAAGATGATTTAATTCCAATAAAAGTTGAGATACAAATTAGAACTTTAGCAATGGACTTTTGGGCTTCTGCAGAACATAAAATGAAATACAAATCAAAAGCAAAAATATCTAAAAAGGACTCAAAAAAACTTGCTTGGTATGCAAAAATAATAAATAAAATTGATGAAAGTATGATGAGGATTTACCAAAAGCAACTTACTAAGTAATATTTGAAAGACTGGTCGAAAAATTGACTGGTCTTTTTATTTTGTGTTAAGCTATGGATATGGTAAATACAAAATTATGACCATTGGTTTATAGGTAAATCCGAAAACCTAAATAAAATAAAAGGAAAGTAAATTATGAAAGAAACTATTTTAAGGCAAGCTACAAAGTTTGAAAACATTAAAGAAATTATATATAATTCTGTAAAAATGTATCCAAACCATATAGCTTTTGTAACAAAAATTATTAAAGAAAAAGGAGTCACATATAAAAATACTACATACAAAAAAATGCTAGATGAAATAAATGCGCTAGGTAGTGCTTTATATAAATTAGGCTTAAAGGGAAAAAGAATAGCTATATGTGGTAGAAATAGATATGAATGGGCTTTAACTCACTTATCTTGCTTACTTGGAGGTATGTGCTCAGTTCCATTAGATAAAGAACTACAAGTAGATGAATTAGAAGATTCGCTTGTAAGAAGCAGGGCAGATGCAATAGTATTTGATGAAAAATACCAAGAAAAAATTGAAACAATAAAAAACAATGGAAAAACAAATTTAAAAGTATATATTTGTATGAGTGAGCTTAAAGATTATATAAATATACCATCTTTAATAGAAGAAGGTAGTAAAATAATTGAAAGTGGGAATAAAGATTACATTAATTGTGAAATTGATTCTCATTCTATGAGTATATTATTATTCACATCAGGAACAACATCAAAATCTAAAGCAGTAATGCTTGCTCAATATGGTATAGCAGTTAATGTATATAATATGCAACTAGTTGAAGATATAACAGATAAAGATGTAAACATTGCATTTTTACCATTTCACCATATATTTGGTTCTACTTGTATGATAGTAATGCTTGCATGCGGTGTAAAGACTGTATTTACAGATGGACTAAGATATATACAAAAGAACTTAAAAGAATATAAAGTCACTCTTTTTGTAGGAGTACCTTTATTAGTAGATAAAATGTATGAAAACATAGAAAAAGAGATTGAAAATCAAAATAAAACAAAAATAATAGAAATTGCAAAGGTGCTAAGTAACTTTTTACTTAAATTACATATAGATGTAAGGAGAAAAATGTTTAAACAAGTAATAGACGGCTTAGGTGGAGAAATGAGATTTGTAATTTCAGGAGGTGCACCACTAGATAAAAGAACAGAAAAAGGATTTAATGACTTAGGAATTAAAATGGTTCAAGGATATGGCTTAACAGAAACTTCACCAGTTATAGCTGCTGAAAACTTTAAACAAGTAAAATATGGTTCTGTTGGTATTCCTTTAAAAGATGTTAAGGTAGAAATAGTAAATAAAGACGAAAAAGGAATAGGAGAAATAAGAGTAAAAGGACCAAATGTGATGCTTGGATATTATGAAAATGAAGAAGCAACAAAAGAAGTATTAAAAGATGGATGGTTCTATACAGGTGACTTAGGATATATTGATAAAAAAGGATTTTTATTTATAACTGGAAGAAGAAAAGATATGATTGTACTTAAAAATGGAAAAAAGGTATTTCCAGAAGAACTAGAAACACTTGTAAATAGAATTTATGAAGTTGAAGAAAGTTTTGTATATGGAATGCCTGAAGAAGATGATAAATCTAAAATTAAGGTTGCAATTAAAGTAGTATATAACAAAGATAAAGCAAAAGAAAAATATGGAGATATATCTGAGGAAGATTTATATAATAAGATATGGAATCAAATTAAAGATGTTAATAAAACTCTACCACCATATAAATATATTAAACATATGATTTTAACAGATAAACCATTAATAAAAACAACTACTCAAAAAATAAAAAGAAAAGAAGAAATAAAGACTGTTTTATAAAGCAGTCTTTTAATGTTATTTTTGATATGATATAATTTCAAAAAAAGAAGGTATTTATTGCATAAATTTATGTGTATTAAAAAGCGTTAAAAATAGTAATGGAAAATCTTTTGACAGATTTACACTAAAAAATGGTGATAAAATAAAAATTACAGCTTCTCCAAAGAAACTACATATTTCTCCAGAAGAGGAGTGGAATATAATGGAAGGAATAACAAAATTAAAACTACTTAATTAGAGTAAAAGAATATGATTATAAAAAAGAATTTATGTAAATTTTTATATTATTTAATATTCAATTTTTATTAGTAAATTTTTAAAAATTGAGTGCTTTTGGGCGATTTATTTTTGTCAAATAAGATTAGAGATATTGATAAAAAAGTTTTAGACCATTTATCCAATAATTTATACCAGTCATATATAAATGATTTATTAATTTTTTCATAATTTATAAAATTATGATATAATTTAATTGCATTTTTACCAGTTGTTATATAATAAGGTTTGGAGTAGATATGAAAATAAATGTGAAATGTAGAATTGATGATAGTAAAGGAATATCAGATTTTAATGTAATTATTGAGGGGAGATATAAGAATGAACTTGAAGATTTAAAAAAATATATAGAGAACTATAAAGGTAAAATTATAGTTCTTGATAACAATATTATTAAATCAATTGATTATAATGACATATTATGCTTTTTTAGTGATAAAAAAAATAATTATTGTAAAACTAGAGACAAAATTTATAAAATAAATCATAAACTTTACGAACTAGACGGAATAAGGGATTATTTTATTAGAATTTCAAAAAAATGTATTATTAATATTAATTATTTAAAAATGTTTAAGAAAAACGAAAAACGGCAAAATGGTTGCTATATTAGATAATGATATAGAAGAAATAATATCGAGAAGGAGAGTTCCAAATGTTGCAAAATTTATTGACCAGAGAAAAATATAAAATATTATTGTATAGATTATTTAAAATAATAGAACAATATATTTTTTTCTATTTAATATTTACATGTTTGATTAGTCTTACTGAATTTTTAATAATTAATTTTAGAGGTGGTAATATTAAAATTATTGATACGTATTGTAGAAATTTTGCTGATATGAAAATAATATTAATTTTTTTGATTTTATTTATAACTTTAAATGTTGTATTATATGTATATGATAAATTATCAATAAAAATCTTAAATGAAAAATTAAAAAGAATGAAAAGGAGAGTAAATAATAATGTATAAAAAATATATGGTATTTATAATCTTTATAATAATCTGTATTGCAATTGTAATAGGAGTAAATATTAGTAATAATTCATATATTTATCAAGAAGATGGGACAATCCAAGATTCAAATGGTGAATTAGTCAATCATTTGAGAGATATTAATAATATTGAAGAAAAGAAAAATCAGGTTCAATTTTTTCTAGAATATAATTTATTAACTAATGAGGAAGCGGAAGAATTATTGAAATAATCCATTTATCCTAGAAAAATTACCACTCATATAACAAAAATTATAAAAAGGTACAATATCTATTAAAATTTCAATAAAAGTATGATATAAATATTATAGAAATAAAAATACTTACAAAAACAATTATTATATTTTTATAAAAGGGGGTATATATGAAGAAAAAAATATTTCTTATAATAATAATTGCCTGTATAATTCTAATTCCAATTTTTGTTTATGCTAGTAAATTTATTGGAATACCTATAGAGCAAACTATATCTAAAGAAGAAATAGATAAAGAAAGAAAAGAGGAAAAAGAAAACTGGATAAAGAATCAAGAGTATATGAATTCTGAATTGCTTAATCAAGAAATAGATAATGTTACTCTAGATAAATATGCGATTAAGGAAACTGAAGCTAATGAATTAGGAAGTAAAATGGATGAAATAATAAAACGATTTTATCCAGAAGAATATAACTCAATATTAGAGAGCATAAAAGATAATTCAGACAAGATGTCTTTAAATGAATTATATATGCAACCATATTCATTACGACTATTTGAAATTATTATAGATGTTATAAAAAATAAAAATATTACAGAAGATGAAAAAAGCATATTGAAAGATTTCCTAAATGAGCAATACTATTTTTTAAATAATGATTCTGAAGTAAAAAAAGAAATACAAGAAATACTTGATGTAGGGTAAAATTTATAATACTCTAAAAAATGTTAGAAAAAACCAAAATAATATAACTAAAACAATATTAAAGAAATAAACAATAGCAAAAATAAAGTGTTTTATAACACTTTATTTTTTGTATGTAAGTAATCTTCCGGCTATGCCGGTAGTAACGAAGGCTTAAGCTATGTAGCAAAGCAACTCCCTTCATGATATAATACCAATAT
>CAWVEX010000064.1:0-46757 GCA_963928415.1 Bacillota bacterium
AATAAAAAAGTATTATTTTCGGATTTATATTATAGAGAATTACTTTCAGGAGATTATAATGGTACAAGAAATGCATTAGAAAAACATCATTTATTTCCTAAAGCTTATCTTGAAAAGATGGGCATTAAAGATGATAGAGATAGAAATCAAATAGCTAATTTTGCTTTTATAGAGTGGGGAGATAATATGACTGTAGGAGATGAATCACCAGCAAAATATTTTAAGCCAATATTTGAAAGGAAAACAATTGAAGGCGAAAGAAAAGAAATTATGAAATATAATGCATTACCAGAAAATTGGTATAGTATGCAGTATAATGATTTTCTTATGAAAAGAAGAAAATTAATGTCCAAAGTAATAAAAGAAGGTTATGAAAGATTAATGAAATAGTTAAATAAAAATACAATAGATAGTCTTAATAGTCTATCTATTGTATTTAAAAACAAATGTAATAAAATATTACAAAAATGTTGTATTTTTAAACAAATTGTTGTATAATATATAAACAAAAAGGAGTGATAAAAATGAAAGAACTAGGTACAAGATTAAAAAAGGCAAGAGAATATTTAGGATTAACACAAGAAGATGTTGCAAAATTAATGGGAGTATCTAGAGTAATTATAACTAATATTGAAGCAGGAATAAGAAAAGTGTCTGCAGAAGAATTGTCTAAATTTTCTAAAATATACGGATGGACAATGGAGGAACTATTAGAGGGAGAGAAAGAAGAAAAAATGCCAATGTTTGCAAGAACATTTAGTGAATTATCAAAAGAAGATCAGGATGAAATAATAAATTTGATTAAATTTAAAAAAATGTATAAGGATAAAAAAATTAGTGAATAAACAACTTGATTATTCAAAATATTTCTCTTCTCCAGAATTATTAGCAAATGCTGTGCTAGAACAATATAAAAATGAAATTGGGGATATAAAGTATCCTATAAATCCATTTAAGATTCTAAAAAGTTTAGATGTGAAATTAGTAATTAAAAATTTTAAAAATTTAGAAGGATTATATATACCTGCAACATCAGAAGAGGACATTGATGTGGTAGCAATTAATTTTAATAGACCGTTATATAGACAAAGATTTACTGCAGCACATGAAATATGCCATTGTATAAAGGATAAAGATAATGCTATCATATGTCCAATTAGTGGGAGAAAAAATAATATAGAAAACTTTGCAGATAAGTTTGCAGCATGCCTTCTAATGCCAATAAATGAATTACAAAAACAAGTAAAAAAGTATATTGATGAGAATGGATACATTGAACTAGAAAAAGTAATATATGTTTCTGAATATTTTGGTGTGAGCTTTGAAAGTTGTGTATTTAATATTGCCTACAGGTTAAGAAGGATTGATGGGAATACAGAAAGTAATGAATTGAAAAAAAGAATAAGAAAGGTATCTGTTGATAAACTAAGAGAACAATTTGGAATAAAAAATAATTTAAAATTAACTAGAGAAATAGTAGATTTTTATTGCTATGCTAGACCAAACGAAAATAATGCAACTAATATTAAATTTAAACAATTTTTAGCTTTAAATGAAAATAGACTAGAAGGTGTTAATATTAATGAAGAACAGATAAATTATATATTAGCAGATTTAAGATTAAATGGTAATTTCTCTAAGTATGGAAGTGATTCGAATCCTAATATATTAGAAGCATTAGGAAATATTGAATTATTGGAATATGCATTAAATACAAATGAAAAGATAGAGGTATGGAAATTGCAAAAAATGCAAAGCTTATTGTATAAATATACTCCATTTGGCAATCAATTACCATTTCCACGTCAAGAGAATAATAGAATAAATGGTGCAGAAATAAGTACCATTGATTATAGATTAATTCCACAAGAATTAATAAAAGTTGGAGAGCAGATTAATACACTAATAGAAAAAAAAGAATTAATGACAATACATGAATATGTTTTAAATGCAATAAAAATTCATCATAGATTAACTGTGATACATCCTTTGAATAATGGAAATGGAAGATGCAGTAGAGCAATGCTATTATGGCTATTGAGACTAAAGAATATCCCACCTATATATATACAACTTGAAGAAAAGCCTAAATATATAAAAGCATTAAATATGATTGACACAAAAGGAGATTATGACTATTTAGAATTATTAGTGCTACAAGAAATAATTCATAGTATGGTTATATTTGATGAAAAATTAGAATTATAAAATTTACAAATGAAAAATAGGACGAGCTAGAAATTGTGAAATAACTAGTTTTGTTCTATTTTTTCTCTAGAAAGGAGGACAAGATGTATCAAATTATAAGTGCATTGAATGGATTCATAAGAGATGAAATGGTGCCTAATCCTTTTGAATTTATATCAAATAATTCACTAGTAGTATTATTGATTTATTCATTTATAGGAGAAAAAGTAATATCAAGATTAGCTTTTTATATGTGTGGAATTTTTTATACAAGAGGAGGTAATAAAACTTTAGGTAGTATAGGACATTTATTTTTTTATTTATTAAATGTAATTATATTGATAAAACTTCAAGAGATAATTCAAAATTTAACTTTAATATTAAGTTTCTATACCATAATAATTTTTATACTATATGTAGGACTAAGAAAAATAAAAAAAGTAGTAAGTGAATACTAAAACTAGAAATTAATGCAATATCTGACAAAAAGTTAATAAAATTTAGGAAAGGAGTATATAACGTATTTTAGTTGTTAAATATATTATATAATAAAAATATGAATTTAGTAGAAGAACCAATTATTTTAAATAGAGAAAACGATTATTTAGGAACTTTTGAAAAAGCTAGAGAGATAACAAATTTTATAGAAGCAGATAATAAAATATTAGAAAAAAGTAATATGATTGCAATATATGGAGAGTGGGGAAGTGGAAAATCTTCAATGATGAGGACAATTGATAAATACTTAGATGATAAAAAATATGAGAAAATTTGGATTGACATGTGGAAAGAAGAGGGAGATTATAGTAATTTAATTATAAACATATTAAATAGAATATTAAAAGGTATTAAAGTTAACACAATTACACGAAAAAAATTAATAAAAGCATTTATTAATTTTGGAAAAGGAATTAGTATAAATATTTGGCAAGTATGTTATAATATGGAAAAGGCATTTGAGCAAATTGAAAAAGTAATAGATTCTACGAATAATATAGATAATTTTATCAAAAATTTTCAAGATAAAATAGAAAAATATATTAGTAAAAACAATAAAAAAATAATTGTTTTTCTTGATGACTTGGATAGATGCAATAGTGAAAATATGCTTAATATAATTTATAATATAAAGTTGATTTTATCAGTAAAAAATGTAATATTTATTTTTGGAATAGATAAAGAAGCTGTTTCATTAGCATTAAAAAATAAATATAACAATGAAATTAATAAAGCAGAAAATTTTCTAGATAAACTCTTTCCAATATCATTTAATATGCCAAAGAATACGTTTGATTTTCAAAAATTAATTAATAATAATTTTAAAGGAGTTAAACAAGAAAAAATAAAAACAATTGAGGAATTTTTTATTAAAATTAATTTTATGAATCCTCGAAGAATAAAAAAAGTATTATTAAGATATTATATTATAAAAAATATGTTAATGGAAAAGAAACTATTAGATGAAAATAATGTATGGAGTATTATTTGGATTTTATTCTTTATAATAGAAAATGAATTTGAAGAAAAAAATTATTATTATATGCTAAAAAATAATAAAAAAGATATATTTTCGAGTAAAGTGAGCTTTGAAAAAGGAACTTCATCTATAAGAAGAACACCAAGTTATAATGAATATAAAATATCACTATTTATAGAAGAAAAAGGAAAAAATAAGTATTTACCAATTGAACTTATAGAGTATATATTGAATCCAGATGATTTAAGTAAAAGCAACATAGAAATATTTGGAATTAGTAACGAAACGGGAGTGGTTCTTGATTTTAATTTATGGTTTGATTTATTCAAAGATTCTATAAGTAAAAGATTTTGTAAATTTATTTTAGAAAATTATTTAAATATGGAAAATAACTTATATAATTATTTAAAGAAAATAAATTTATTAATACAAGAATTAGATAAATTAATGTAATTATATAGATGAATAACAATATTAAAAATATAAAATAAAAGATAAAAAATACAGGGATAACACACAATTAACAAATGTGCTAAATCTGTATTTTTAGTTTCGGGCACGATTATTTTTTACATCTGTGCTACATTAAAACTGTTATGTAGCACAAATGCAAATTATCTACTCATCAAAACATTTCATAATTAGTTGAGACCCATCGACAAAGCCATTCCTATAATACTCCTCATTCCAATAGCAAAGATAATCCATAAAATTCTTATCAAGTTTATCTAATTGTTTCTTAACATATTTTTGACTTTGCTTAGTCACATTCTTTAAAATATTTTCAACAATTTCATCAAAATAAATATAATGTTTTTTATCTTCTTCAGTAAGACTACTAAAAACATCCTGTTCTCTATAATCTAGCCACTCTTTTAAAAGATCATTATAATTTACTTCTCTAAAACTAAGTATTTTCATATCTTACTATACATATATAATTTCATTTAATACAATTTCTTCAACTCTATTTTTAATATTATTAATAGCTTGAACCAATTCTATTGGATGATGTTCTTTTAAATATTCATCAACATTATCATCTGACTTTTAGTTTCAGAGTTTTTAATAGTTTTAAAAGTTTTCTTTATTAATTTTTTTAAAAAATTGATCAAAAAACACTTGGTTTTTAAAAATCAGTTGACAAGCTTGAAAAATGATGTTATAATGTACTTGGTTTTAAAAAATCAAGAAAGGAAAATGTATATGAAAAAAGATGAATTAGAGGAAGTAGATTTTGCAAAATTCTACAATGAGTTTATGGATAATATGAGAGGATACATAGGAAAAGATGATACTAAAAAAATGTTTTATTCTATTATATATCTTATTTATTTAGCTAAAAAAAATAAGATTGATTTATTAAAATTATTCGAATGCCACGCTTTTGATTTATCAGCTAAATTTTTTGAGCGAAAGGGTGTCAACAAAATATTAGATAAATTAATATTTATTTATAAAAAATCTGATGTTTATACAAACGAATTAGAAATTTTAGAAGAAATAAAGTCTTTATTTGAAACGAATAATTTTAATGAAGAAATAGATACTAATTTTTCTTCTCAAATTATTAATTTAACAGAAGAAGACATTAGAAATATTCTTTCTGAAAATACATTAGAAATAATGAATTACTCTATGAAAGATAATGATGCAACAGCTAAAGAAATTATAGATTTAGTAATTCATTGCCTAGATATAAAGGAACAAGATGATGTTTTAGATTTGTGCTCGGGCAGGGGAGACTTTTTAGTAAGTTTAGCTAAGCAAAATTTAAAATTAGATGGAGTAGAAATAAATAGAGACAATGTATTAATTTCCAAAATTAGATTAGCTATATTAAAAGATATTAATTATGAAATTATAAACGGAGATGCTTTAACACATAGATTTAATAAAAAATATGATGAGATTTTTTGTGAATTTCCTTTAGGATTAAGGGTAAATGAATTTATATTAAATCAAATGGAAAAGGATTTATTTTATACATGGAGGAAACCAGGATTAACAGCAGATTGGTTGTTTATTAACAAAATGATTACTATTTTAAAAAATACGGGAAACGCTGCTATAATAGTTCCAGATGGATTATTATTTAAGTCAATGGATGCTGATTATAGAAGAGATCTTCTTGTTAGTGGTGTAGTAAAAGAAATTATAAAATTGCCAAGTGGAGTAATTCCGAATAGCAATATCTCAGCAAATTTAATTATTTTATCAAGGCATAATGAAAAAAATGAAATTAAATTTATTGATGCTTCACAAGAATATATAGAAAATAAAATAGGGAAAAGACAATTGGATGTAAAAGCTATAATTGATTTAGTAGATGATATAAACAAAGATGAAGATAAAGTGAAAATAGAAAAATGTAATGAAATTTGTAAGACAGAAGATGTTTTATTAACTGTAAACTCATATGTAAAAAAGCAACAACCCAATTATATAAATCCTCATTTACTTAAAGAATATATAATAGATAAATATAGGGGATACCAACTTACATCAAAGGAACAAAATGAAATTACAGATAAAAATGGTAATTATGAATTATTAACGATAAGCAATATAGAAGATGGTAGAATCCGCAGTAATTTATTAAGGATAAATGATAATAAAAGAAAATATGACAGATATTTGCTAAAAGATGGAGATGTAGTAATCTCTGCCAGAGGAACTAAAATAAAAGTTGCAGTTGCTGAGATAAAAAATAGAAAAATTATTCCAAATGGAAATCTTTTAGTATTACGATTAAATACTGAAAAAATAAATCCATATTATTTACAAGCATATCTTAATTCTGAAAATGGACAACTATCTTTAAAACAAATTCAAACAGGTGCAATAATAATGTCAATTAATCCAAGTAGAATTGAACAAATGAAAGTTTCTATAGTTGATAAAGAAACACAAGATATTTTTGTTGAAAGATATAAAAGAAAGTTGATGGAGTTAAATATAGCACAAGAGCATGTAAAAAAACTAAAATACCAAATTGACAATCTTTTTACTAATGAAATAGAGGAGAATGATAATAATGGATAATATGGATTTGGTACAAATTTTGGATATGATTTATCAAAAATTAACAAAAGAAGTTAGTAGTGCTTATTACAATGGAAATATTGATGAACTATTAAAAAATATGAATTAGAAGAAAAAGTAGGACATTTTCAATACAATTACAGTAATTCAAAAATTATAGTAATAGGTGAATCTAGGGTAAACAAAAGTGATTTGGAATATATTGCAAAAAAGAATGGAATTGATCCAAAGAAAATTGAATTTGAATTAGATTATGAAAAATTAACAAACTATAATTTTGAAAAATTCAAATATAATATGTCTTATTCAGATGTATTAATAGGACCAATGCCTCATAAGGTAAAAGGCTTAGATGAATCTGCTAGTTTTCTTTCAATGGTAAGAGAGCACCCAGAAGATTATCCAAAGATAATTGAATTGAGAGATGCAAATGAATTAAAAATAACTAAACAATCTTTTTTTAATGGATTGTTAGAAACAAGATTATATAATGAGATATAAATGTGAAAGGAGAGATTTTATGAATGAAATTAAATGTCCAAGTTGTGGCAAAGTGTTTCAAATCGATGAAAAAGATTATGAATCTATTGTAAAACAAATTAGAAATCATGAATTTGAAGAAGAACTCAAAAGAAGAGAAAAAGAATTTACTAAAGAAAAAAATAGTGAATTAGAAAAGTTAGAGAATAAATTAAATCTTAAAAATACAATTGAATTATCTAACAAAGATAAGGAAATAGAAAAATTAAAAAATGATATAGGTAAAAAAGAATTAGAAGTTTCAAATGAATTTAAACAACAAATATCTGATAAAGATATGGAAATAGAAAAATTAAAAAATCAAATTAAACAAAATGAAACTGAAAATAAATTAGCTTTAAAGGATGCTATACAAGAAAAAGAAAGTGAAATATCAAATTTAAAAAAACAAATTGAACTAAATGAAAAAGAGTATCAGTTAAAAGAACAAAATTTAAAAGAATCACATGAAAAAGAAATTAAAACAAAAAATCAAGAAATAGAATTATACAAAGATATGAAATTAAAGCTTTCCACTAAAATGATAGGTGAGTCTTTGGAACAACATTGCAAAAATCAGTATAATGAATTTCTTAGACCAGTACTAAAGAATGCATACTTTGAAAAAGATAATGACGCAAAATCTGGTTCAAAAGGCGATTTTATTTTTAGAGATAAAACTGATGATGAAATAGAATTTATTTCGATTATGTTTGAAATGAAAAATGAAGCAGATGAAACAGCAACAAAACATAAGAATGAAGATTTCTTTAAAGAACTTGATAAAGATAGAAGAGAAAAAAAATGTGAATATGCTGTTTTAGTCTCTATGCTTGAAAAAGATAATGATTATTATAATGCTGGTATAGTTGATGTATCATATAAATATGAAAAGATGTATGTAATAAGACCACAATCATTTATTACAATAATAAACATATTACGAAATGCAGGGTTAAAATCTATAGAGGCTAAAAGAGAATTGATCCAAATACAAAATCAAAATATAGATATTTCTCATTTTGAAGAGAATATGAATAATTTTAAAGATGCTTTTAGCAGAAATTTTAAGTTGGCATGTGATAAATTTGATACAGCAATAGAGGAAATTGACAAGTCTATACAACATTTACAAAAAATTAAAGACAACTTATTAGGTAGTAAAAATCAACTAAGATTAGCAAATGATAAAGCTGAAGATTTATCTATTAAAAAATTAACAGCAGGAAGTCCTTCTATAGCAGAAAAATTTGAAGAACTTGGTGTTGAAGTTAAAAAGAAGAAAAAGAAAGCAAATACATAAAATAAAAGAAGAGTGGGATCTTTGAGTTTTTATTAAAATTCTCAAAATCCTATTTTTTTATAAAATTTCAAAGTGCAATTTAATAGTTTTAAAGTGCAAAAATTGCACTTTAAAATTGAAGAGTAGATGATCAATATAAAAGTTATTTATCAAAACATCCCATAACTAATTGAGAACCATCAACAAAGCCATTTCTATAATACTTCTCATTCCAATAACAAAGATAATCCATAAAATTCTCATCAAGTTTATCTAATTGCTTCTTAACATACTTTTGACTCTGCTTAGGTATATTCTTTAAAATATTCTCAACAATCTCATCAAAATAAATATGATGTTTTTTATCTTCTTCAGTAAGACTACCCAAAACCTCCTGTTCTCTATAATCTAACCACTCTTTTAAAATATCATTATCATTTACTTCTCTAAAATTAACCATTTTCATATCCTCCTATACATATATAATTTCATTTAATACAATTTCTTCAGCTCTGTTTTTAATATTATTCATAGTTTGAACCCATTCCATCTGATGATGTTCTTTTAAGTATTCATTAACATTTTCAGATTCAGCAAATTGCTTTATAAGCACATGTACTTTTTCATTAGCACATTCATCTATATCTAATAAATGTTGTTTTAAAGTACCATCAATAAGTAATTCAGTATATAGACCTTTCTTAAAATTTTTTAAGTAATTTAATCTTAATCTACCATATTTTCCAATTTGTTTTTTAGGTTGTATAGGTAAAGACAAATTAGGTATAAAATAATCTCCTTCTTTACGATAAGTAATATTATTATTCATAACTGAAAACCTCCTAAATAAATTTTAGGTTTCCCATTAATATTAAATTTTTGTACGAACAAATGTATATTTGAATTGGGGAAAAGTTGGGGAAGAAATCCTCAAAAAGTGTCATAAAAATACACAAATGTTTAAATTTTATAAATCTTTGAAACTAGCATAAAATCAACAAAAACAACAAATTTCACAAATTTACAATTACCAGAAATTCACAACTCATAACCCGAAAGTCACAAATTAATCCAACTAAATAATCGATAAATTTACAAAATAAACTATATTTCGTAACGAACTTATGCTATAATATACCTATAAAATCCAAAATCATAAAAGGAGAGAAAACTATGATTTACATTACAGGAGATACCCATGCAGACTTTACCAGATTTTCAACAGATAAATTTCCAATACAAAAAGAAATGACGAAAAATGATTATGTTATAATTTGTGGAGATTTCGGTGGAGTTTGGTCATATGAAAAAGAAAGTAATCAAGAAAAATATTGGCTCAATTGGTTAAATGACAAAAATTTTACTACATTATTCGTAGACGGAAATCATGAAAATTTTACGCGTTTATATAGCTATCCAGTCCAAGCTTGGCATAATGGTAAAGTTCATAAGATAAGAGATTCAGTATTTCATTTAATGAGAGGAGAAATCTTTGACATAGATAATAAAAAATTCTTTGCATTTGGAGGAGCTAAGTCACATGATATTCAAGATGGGATTTTAAATATGGAAGAAGAAGAAAAAATCTACACATATAGAAAAAGAGGAGCTTATTTTAGAATTAGAAATTATTCGTGGTGGGACTTAGAGCTTCCAACAAAAGAAGAGATGCAAAATGGGTTAAATAATCTAGAAAAGGCAAATTATAAAGTAGATTATATTATAACTCATTGTGCCCCAACAAATGTACAAGCATTACTTGGTGGAGGAGCATATGAAAAGGACTATTTAACAGATTATTTGCAAGAGATATCTGAAAAATGTGATTTCAAAAAATGGTATTTTGGGCATTATCATGATAATAAACAAATTGACGCGAAGTACGTGGTTTTATATGAAGATATAGTGCCATTGGAATTTGAAAATATATTTTAAAAGGTAGGTGATTATATGATTTATTTTATTTCGGACACTCATTTTAATCATACGAATATAATTAAATATTGTAATAGACCGTTTAAAGATGTCTATGAGATGAATGAAGTTCTTATAGATAATTGGAATAAAACTATAAATGAAGATGATGAAATTTTTCATTTAGGTGATTTGGCATTAGGTGGAAAAGCAAATTTTAAAGATATAGCTAGAAATCTAAATGGTAAAAAGTATTTGATAAGAGGTAATCATGATAATTGGAGTGTAGATACATATGAAAGCGTAGGATTTACAGTTCTAAAAAATCCCCCAATAAAACTATCAAATTATAAATTAGTACTGTCACACGTTCCTGTACAGGATAACCAAATGCCAGAAGGTTTTGTAAATGTTCATGGTCATATACACGATAAAAGTTTATATGAATGCATAGAAAAATATGATCCTCAACAATTTTCAATAAAGAAACATATAAATATTTCCTGTGATGTAACAAATTTTAAGCCTATTAGCATTGAAGCACTAAAAGAGAAATATGATTTTGAATTGCAAAAATAGAATATTTAAACTATAGATATCAAAGGCAAATTAGGCTTATGAAACTATAATGCTAGAGTGAGTTTTAAATAAAGCTCACTCTAGTAATTCTAAGACAGATCCTGTTTAAATAGTACTATCTAAAGATAATTCTTTCATATTAAACAATAAACATTTCAAGTAAAGTTTTAGAAGCGCAACACTCATATAAATAAATCTCTTATATCACGCCAAATACTGTTCTTCCTCACTTTGCCAATCAATATATTTTAATATTTCCTTATTATCAACATCTAAATGAATAAAGTCCAAAATAGTATCATTAGGAAAACATGATTCACAATAAAATGGCATAATAAAGTAAGGAACAATGCCAATTCTATCTTTAGCAAGAACTCTGCTTAGTAATTCTTTTGCATCACTTAGAAATACAGGAATATCTGCTTTTTTCAAGGCAAGGAAAAATTTAATAGTTTCAATTGATCTATTATAAGATTTTCCAGCTACTCTAAAGTAATATCCATATTCATCATGCATGACATATAATGAAACATGTGTCGAATTACCTCCTCTGCAGACTTCCCAAGGGTGACCACCAAATCGAGTTTGGTCATTATACCATCTATCAAATTCTTCAAAGGAATTTTCATCAATATCTTTTAAACCATCATCTCTTCCATCAGCATTTTCATAATACAATTCTTTAGGTGTTAAAGTTTCACAATTCGGATAATTATTTGCCTTATAACCTAAATAACAATAATAATAAAACTTCCCCGATGTCATTTTAGATATTCTACCAATCAATTTACTTGCTCTATATTTTACTTTCATATCTTTTTGCATATTCTCTTGCAAGGATACGAAATATTTTAATTCATCTATTTCTGACTGTGAAAAGTTGCTAAAATAATCTTCCTTGGCATCAGGATATACTTTCCAAAAATCACTTCTTTTTATTGTACCATACCTATTTTCAAATGGTAAATTGTCTTTAACATAATCATTGTAAATTTCTTTTTCCATCTTATCTAAACAATACTTAACAGAATGAATTATTGTCTCAATAAGATAACTTATATTCATCTCGAATCCAGTAGTTTCAATATTAGGAGATTGAGCAATTAGCTTGCTATTTAAAAAAATCGCTCTAAATTCTTTATCGTCCTTTTGCATAAAAGATATTGTGCTTAATTTGTACCAGTAAATATCATTTGGATAATCTCTTTTCCACATTGTTTCAAACTCTTTATAATTTGAAACAATTTCATCCTGAACGAATTCTTCATAATTACCATAGTCAGAAATATTTCCTCTAGGTATAGTAATCCAAAGCTCATGCAAATTATCCTCTCCACAAGGGTTAATTTTATCTAAAATTTCATACATAGAATTTATTAAATCCCATGTATTTTTATCAAATCGCATTTTACTATGATTTAAGTAGTTAATGTAGTTGTCTATTTGTGGTGCTGAAAGTAAATTCAAAATAATCCTCTCCTTTTTAAAAACTTAATAATGATTGACGAAATATAACATACAGTATAACGAAAAATAATGAAAATGTCAATGGATAAAGTTAAAATAATATGAGAAGAAGTGCCGGTATTAGGATTAATTGGGGGATACTGACACTTCTTATATGAATCTTATGGAAGAGTAATTTAAGTTTCTAACTTAAATTAACATAATTATAACACATAATATTGTCGAATGCTGTCGAAATTTGTCGAAGATAACAAAAAATAATAAAAATATGAATAATTTTCTGGCAATAATATACAAAATCTATTGCAAAAGCATTTAAAATGGTGTAATATAGTTAAGTACACATTGTACAGAGATAGCAAGCTTTAAAAATGTATTTTAAATCTATGCAAAACTCTAATTTAATAAAGTAATAGGGAGGTATTTTATGGAGGATATTTCTATTCAAATTGGGCAGAGACTTTTCAATTATAGAGTGTCTGCTATTTTTAGATGTGGAGACAAAATATTGCTACATCATGGATTGAACAAAGACCATTATACTTTACCAGGTGGCAGAGTTAAAGAGGGCGAGTCTACAGTAACTGCATTAAAAAGAGAAATTAAAGAGGAAATGGGATTAGATATTGAATATGTAAGACCATTTTCTTTTATTGAGAACTTTTTTGAAATGGACGGAAAATTGTATCACGAGCTACTGGTTACTCATGAGTTAAAATTTAAAGATGAGTCAGTTTATTTTAAAGAAAAAATTATGCCTATCGAACCTGAAAAACAGGGCAAACTTGAGTTTTTGTGGTTTGATATAAACAAGCTAGATAACATAGATTTTGTGCCTATAAAACTAAAGGAAGCTATAAAAAGAAATTCAAAAGATTTTTTGCATTTTATTAATTTTGAAAAATAGTGGAATATTAAATAGTTGTAAGCCTAGACAACCCAAAAAAATTTTAATATAATTATGAACAATAAAAATGTTAGCTAGCTACCGAATTAAAATCATCATAGGCTATTATAAAAAATGCTAATAAACCATAGAACTAAAATAGGAATAGCCTATTATCCAAGAAAGGAGGAAATGTTATATCTTAAAATATAGCATAAAAGAAAAATGAACGGTGATTTAGAAATGAAACTTTTTGATATTTTTACTGAAGGATACAAAGATAAGCTGGATGAAAAGAAAGATTTGAGGGAGTATTTAAGGGAAAAAACAAAAGACGAGCTAATTGGAATATATGGTAGATACTATCTTGCAGGAAATATGAATGATATTGATAAGCTTAAAGAGATAAAAGGAGAATCAAAGGAAAATATTATTAATAAAATAATTAATCTAATAGATACTCAGCTAATATCAGTTTTCCAATATATGAATGATAATAGAATGGAGCAAATTAAAAATATAGCTAATGATGATGGCTTTTCGACTTTTGAATTAGGTGAGATTAATAATTTTTCGATAGACATTATGATGAAATTACATTTATTAGGATTAATTTATGCAAAAAAAGAAAACGAAAAGACAATTATTCATATGCCTAATTTTGTTAAAAATAAAATAAGAAATATTGAAGGAAACTTTTATTTAGATTATTATGATGATTTACTTATATATTTAGAAGGTATGGTTTATACTTATGGAGTAATTGACATGAAAAAAGCCTATGAGTATATCAGCAATGAAATTCCAATTAATTTTAATAAATTTAATTCTATAGTTCTGTTTACAGCATATATGGAATTAGATAAGATATATTTTAAAAGTCCGGAAATGGTGTTGGCAAATATAGAATTAACCGAAGATCAAATTAGTAAACTAGCAAATAGGAAAATAAAACTAGAAAAATATGATTTAAAATTTTTTAAATCTATGGCTGACGGAACTTATATGAAAAATCTTAAAGAATATAAATCTTTTAGAAACTATTTAAAAAACAATTTTAGATACGATTTAAATGATTATGAAAATCTAAGGGGAGAGCTTATTCAATCGTATTCAGATATTGCTCAAGTAGATGAAAGGAAAGCATTACAAGTCTTAAAAATGATGATTTCTGATAATTTTGATATAGATGATGATGAAGAGCAGATAATGATAGGCTACATAAATAATATTAGAGAGAAAATGCCTATTTGGAAAAAAGGTGGAAAAATAAATTAAAATATCTAATTATAAATTTTTACACTTTACTTTTGGCATTTATTTATAATATAATTAATGAAATGAATTTACTATTAACAAAAACTAAAGAAAGAGAGGAAATACAAATGAAAGATTATTTTGGATACAAAGATAAAGTATGTGTTGTAACAGGTGTTTCAAGTGGAATGGGAGAGGCTACTGCTAAAGTTTTGCTAAGTTTAGGGGCAAAAGTATATGGCTTAGATATGAATTCTCCAAAAGTTAAAAATCTTACATCTTTTATAAAGTGTAATTTAGCACATAAAAAAGATATTGATGAAGCTTTTAAAATAATTCCAGACCATGTTGATTCATTCTTTGGAGTAGCAGGTTTATCAGGAGCAAAAACTGATTATAGAACAACTTTTGATTGCAATTACACAGCAAATATGTATATTACTTTAAAATATTTAACAAAAAGAATGACTAAAGGTGGCTCAATTGTTTATTGCACATCAACTGCTGGACAAGAGTGGAAAAGATTTAAAAGAGAGCAAAACAAGGTTGTACATTGCACAACTTGGAAAGAGGTTCAAGAGGCTACTAAAAAGCTTGCTAATTCAGCACCATCTACTTTTGCATATATGTATTCTAAGAGATGCCTTTCACAATTCGCTTGCGAGCAAGCTGTAAATTTTGCTAAAAAAGGAATTAGAATAAATAATGTAATGCCTGGTTCAACTGATACTGGAATGAAGCAAGAGTTCCAAGACATGGTCGGAAGTGAAGAAGGTCTAATTGCAGAGGCAGGTTTAGCAGGAAGACTTGCTACTTCAGATGAAATGGCTTTCCCAATGGTTTTCTTGAATTCGGAAATGGCATCTTTTATTTCAGGTGTAGATTTGGCAGTAGATTATGTAGATACTTGCCTAAAAGAGTTAGGATTAAAGAAAAATTTAGAAGCTGTTTCAGCTACAAATCCTATAATTTGTGCAATTGCTAAAAGAATCATGAACAAATCTGCAAATGAGTTAAAGGCTTTGAATGAAGGCAAGTCTGAGTAAACTATATATTTTATGTAAGTAAAACCGTGAAGCGAATGCAGAAGAACATATATTGTTGCGTAAATGAGAAAGGTAAGTATTAAAAAAGGAGTTGTACAATATAATGAATTTCAGTGTTAACTGTAATAACAGTATCAGGCTTATTGGAAGTAAAAAAATATACATAGACCCATATGAAATAAAAGAAGAAACACATGATGCAGATTATATATTTTGCACTCATTCTCACTATGATCATTTTTCGCCAGAGGATATTAAAAAGGTTCTAAAAAGTGATACCAAAATTATAACTGTTCAAGATGCTAAACTTGATGCAGAAAAACTAGTTGGAAAAGAAAATGTTCTCATAGTAGAACCAAATCAAAATTATACAATTGATGATATTAGTTTTTCCACAACTTATGCATTTAATGTGGATAAGCCTTTCCATCCTAAAGACAACAGATGGGTTGGATATATTATTGAGCTTGATGGCACAAAATATTACATTGCTGGAGATACAGATAATATCCCCGAGATAAGAAAGATTATAGCTGATGTAGCATTTTTACCAGTTGGCGGAACTTATACAATGGACTATAAAGAGGCAGCTGATTTAGCAAATCTTTTGAATGCAAAAACAGTAGTTCCAACTCATTATGGAAGTGTGGCTGGTAAAAAGGAAGATGGCGAGAATTTTAAAAGATTAGTAAAAAATAAAGAAGTAATTCTTTTTGATTTACGGAAAGCCAAAGAAAAGTTAAAATAATTACAAATTCTAGGTTTTCGATTTGTTCTAAAATAATATAAAGACCGAATTGATTGATTCAATTCGGCCTTTTTGGTGCGACAGGCATGTCGCTTAACTAACTGGTTGCATTATTTACAACTCAATGTTTGTTACCAAGTAAACTGCTTCAGTTTCAGTTTCTTGGTATTCGATGTTTACGGTACTCGATACGGTCATAAGAACTTGCATTGGATTCGGTTTGATAGAAGACATATACAAATTACTGTCTCCTTCGAGTTGGATACAATAGTATGTTGTTCCATCAACTGCTACCTGTGACAAGAAGCTGATTACACCACTAGTAGTATAGGTTTCTTTTTCAACTTCTTGTGGTTCCTCAGGAGTTTCGGTGCTAACACCAATCCTCTCGAAATAAAGCGAAAGTGCTTCTTCCACAGTAGGTGCTTGTACTGCAATTGAATAATTAGCAACATTGCAAAGTGCATATCGCTGAATCAATCCAGCATTGTCTTTAAGTGTCATAAAGTATGTTGGTTTTCCTTCCACGTTAATAATGGTAGGATATGTTGCCGTATACTTTAAGTCAGCTACAAGACCTTCAACAGCAGCTTGTGCGGAAGATTCTTCTGCACCTGCACTTGAGTAGAATTTGACGACTCCAGTCCTTGGATTCGCAAGGATGAATCCAATAATTGATTCGGAATTGTTTGCAGGAGTTACGCCACTGAAAAAGACTATGCCGTCTTTTGAAAGAGTTGTATTGTAACCCGCAAAATATCCGTCTTCTTCGGAATTGCTCCTAAATTGGTAAGATGTATGATACACATCTGTATTGGAGAAATTGAAAAGACCTCTCACAAGACTGTGATTGTTTTCAATAAGTCTCATCAAATAATCTAAATCAAATGCGTGGTCAACCCATTCAGGAAGATTTCCTACAGTATATTCAGTACTTGCACCAGTACAAGCATCTGTAATAATGAAAGAGTCTTCCATCATACCACCAAGTAAGCCAATATGAGGATTTTGAACGGAAGTAATCCAATAAGGATTACCTTCTTCATCAATCTCAAAGAAAGACTTTCCAAAGATGGCGCTAGGATATTGATTTCTCAAATGTCTTCTCAAATCATACTCGAAAAGGGCAGAAGGAGAATAGCGTACAGGCTCTTCAAGTTGTACAAGCTGAGCTTCTTGCGTTACTGCGTCAACCAAGACATAACCAGGAAGTCCAGTAGAAGAAGCGCTGAAATACTTGAAAATGCCTCCATAGTTCACCGGAGAAATCCGATACTGCTTACCTTGGTACAAAATAAGATTGTATTCAGAATCTACTTCATACCAAGATGGATTTTGAATGTTTGCCAAAGTTCTATCCCCAACATTTCTGGCCGTTTCTACATCTACTACTGCCAGATTAGCAATATTAGTAGAAGAGGCAACATCTGAGGCAAAATCGGCTTCATCATGTTCTTCAATCTCTATCATACTTTGATATCTTTGCCAGTTGATGAGCTTTGAAGAGAAGAAAGAAGCGACCAAAATAAATATCAATACAAACGCTGCTACAATTCCGACACCTGTTTCAAAGATACTGAATTCTTCATCTACAATCCATACCAAAATGGCGTCAAAAATCAGGTAGATGGCCAAAAGATTAGAATGAACCACAACAATCCATAAGACTGAAGGTTCATAGCCGGTAATGCTAGGTAGTTGGTAAGAATACCTAACAATACAGTGGGTATCAAGGCAATAAGCCGTGGAGCTACCATAAAACATCATCCTTTCATTAGAGTAAGTGCTCCAAATTGCGAATTTAGCATAAGCTAATATAAAAATTATATCATATTTTAAAAAGTATGTAAATATTTTTCGTAAACTAGTTCGATATATGATGTTATTTTACCAATCCATAAGGGTTATTCATTGTAAGTCTCTTTTTTACAAAGTCTACATAATTGTTGTATCATTGAAGCTAGATTAATTCAACTTTCTTAATTCTCTCTTTTTTAGGATTTTTACTCTTGTATATTCTTACTTATACGTGATAAAATATTGCATAATATTAAAGGTAAAAGAAAGGAAAAATATGGTTAAAGTTTTATTTGTATGTTTAGGAAATATATGTAGGTCACCAATGGCTGAATTTATTTTTAGAGATTTGGTAAAAAAGGAAGGACTTGAGAAGTTTATTTTAGCAAAGTCAGTAGCTACTTCATATGAAACTTTTGGGCAAGACATGCACGAAGAAGCAAAATTAAAATTAGAAGAAAAGGGTATTCCATACAAAAAGCGTAGAGCAAGAAGACTTACAAAGAGCGATTATATAAATTTTGATTATATAATTGGTATGGATGAGCAAAACATTCATGACATATACAAAATATGTGATGGAGATGATAAACAAAAAGTTCATAAACTTTTAGATTATACAGATGAACCAAGAGACATAGCTGACCCTTGGTATACTGGCAATTTTTCGAAAGCCTATGATGACATTCTAAAAGGATGTACAGCATTATTAAAATACATAAAAAAGTCTGAGCTTACAAGAAAGGAAATTTAAATAATGAAAATTGTTATTGTTGGAGGAGTTGCTGGTGGCGCTACAACAGCCACAAGATTAAGAAGATTAAGTGAGAATAATGAAATAATACTATTTGAGAGAGGAGAAAATATTTCTTTTGCAAATTGTGGTCTTCCTTACTATATTAGTGATGTGATTAGCAAAAAGGAGGATTTATTAGTTCAAACTCCAAAGGCTTTTAGAAATAGATTTAATATTGATGTGCGAATTAAACAGGAAGTTATTAGTATTAATAAAGAGAACAAAACTGTTGATGTTAAAAATTTAAGTACTGGTGAGACTTACACTGAGACATATGATAAACTTGTTTTATCTCCAGGTGCAGAGCCTATAAATCCATTTAAGGACTTAAATAGTAAGAGAATTTTTACACTTAGAACTATTGATGATTCAAGCAAAATAAAAGAATATATATCAAAAAATGATGTAAAAAATGTGGTGATTGTTGGTGGCGGATATATAGGTGTTGAAATGGCAGAAAATTTAAGTCATTTAAGTTCACGAGAAAAATGCAATACAAATGAAAATATGCAAATTGATTTAAAGAAATCTAAAAATATAAACATTTCAATAGTTGAAAAATCTAGTCATCTAATTCCTACAATTGATGCAGATATGGCTAGCTTTGTCCATAAAGCACTTATTAAAAATTCAGTTAAGGTATTTTTGAATCAAGGGGTAGAGAGCATCATTGAGGGTGAAGAGTTATTTATTAAACTTGAAAATATGTCAATAAAGGCAGACATGGTTATATTATGCATAGGAATTAGGCCTGAATCTACTCTTGCAAAGGAAGCAGGATTAGCTGTAAATGAAAGAGGATATATAATAGTTGATGAAAAAATGCTTACAAGTGATGAAAATATATACGCACTTGGTGATGCAGCTTTAATTGAGAATGCAATTACTGGGAGAAAAGCTCCTCTAGCCTTGGCTGGCCCAGCAAATAGACAAGCTAGGATTGTAGCAAATTATATTATGGGAATGGAAAGCAAATATGAAGGATTTATAGGAAGCAGTATTTTAAAGATTTTTGATTATACTTTAGGAATGACTGGACTATCTGAAAAAACATGTAGAGAGCAAAATATAGAATATAAAACTATGATTATTTCGCCATATTCTCATGCAAAATATTATCCAGGTGCTAAAGTTATGACAATAAAAGTGCTTTATAGAGCAGGTAAGAAAAAAGCTGATATAAATAACGAAGATGAAAACACTGAACTTAAAAATTGCACAGGACAGATTTTGGGAGCTACTGTATTTGGAAAAGAAGGAATAGACAAAGTTACAGATATTTTAGCTACTGCAATTAGAAATAAAATGACAGCTAAAGATTTGTCTGAACTTGAATTATGCTATGCTCCACCATATTCATCTGCAAAAAGTCCTGTAAATATTATTGGCAACAGCATTGAAAATGAGATGGATGGATTAGTAGATACAATTTCTGTAACAGAATTTTTAAGAAATTTTGAGCAATATTCAAATAAAGATAAATACATTATTTTAGATGTGAGAACTGAAACAGAATATGATTTAAGCCACATTGAAGGGGCAATAAATATTCCTTTAGATGAACTTAGAGAACATTTAAAAGAATTTGCGGAAAAGGCCCAAATTAAAGCGAATAACTCAGATAAAGAGGATAGCCAAAATGAAGAGAATAACTCCAATAAAGCGGATAACTCAAATGTAATTTTAGAAAGTACAAATGAGAGCTCAAATGAAGTAGCAAATGTAACAAAGGAAATAATAGTTCATTGTCATAGCGGACTTAGAAGTTATATAGCTTGCAGAATTTTAAAAGAAAATGGATTTAAAGTTAAAAATTTAATTGGCGGATATGTGATGTATGATATTGTAAAAAATTATGCAAGTATATAAATTCGGCCAAGTTTTATAAAAAAGAGGAGAACTAAAAAATGAACATAGAAAAAGATTTATTTGAATTACAAGACAAAGAATATAGGCAATTTCAAATAAAATTATGTCCAGGAGTAAATAATATAATAGGAGTTAGATTACCTGAGCTTAGAAAGTATGCCAAAAAAATCAGTAAAACAGTAAAAGTAGCAGATGTTCCAACTAAATATTATGAAGAAATAATGGTTAAAGGAATGCTAATTGGGCTAGAAAAAGATTTGAATTTTGAGCAAATAGAAAATTTTATACCATTAATAAATAACTGGGCTGTTTGTGATACATTTTGCAATGGATTGAAAAAGATAAAGAATAACAAAGAGCAAATGTGGGAATTCATTCAAAAGTACTTGAAATCTGAAAAGGAATTTGAAGTGAGATTTGCTGTTGATATTATTTTACAATATTACATTGACGCAAATTACATTGACAAAGTCCTAAAAATACTTTCTAAAATAAATCACAAAGGTTACTATGCACAAATGGCAGTTGCTTGGGCATATTCAATCTGCTTTGTTAAGTTTTATGATAAGACAAAAGAACATTTTGAAAAGGATTTAGCAAAAAATTCAAAGCAAAATAACGACAGACAAATAAAAATTGATAAATTTACATATAATAAATCTATTCAAAAGGCAATAGAATCATACAGACTTACAAAAGAGCAAAAAGATGAATTGAGAAAATTAAAAATTAAATAATGAAAAATCTTAGAGTTCAGTTGAAATATCAAAAAAGACCAATATATTCTGGAGCTTTTAGCGACCGTAATATTTTGTTAAGCTAAAAGTATAATTTTCCACAAACCGGAAACAATATGTGTAAAAACATATTCGGGGAGTGGAATTTTTTATGTATAAAATTTTAAATACAAAAGAAATTGTACTAGATAAAAAGTTATTAAAAGAATATTTAGCAAAATTTGCTGCAGATAGCATTATTAAAGATAAATCAGATATTAAGACTTATCCAATTCCTAGGGTATTGGATAATTTTGAGTATATATCATTAATATATACTTTATTAAATCAGCACGTAAAATTAGGAATTCCAATACATCCAGCTGGAGAGTGGCTTTTAGATAATTTTTATTTAATAGAAAATACAGTAAAAATTCTACAAAAAAGTTTATCTAAATCTAAGTATGAGAAATTCCCAAAGATTGCAAATGGACAAAACGATGGATTTGCAAGAATATTTGTCCTTTGCAATGAAATCGTAATGAATACAGATGGTAGAATAGATGAAGAAGAGCTTGCAGAATATATTGAAGCATATCAAAGTCAAAAAAATCTATATATGAATGAAATATGGAATATTGGATTATTTTTACAAATTTCTATTATTGAAAAAATAAGAGGAATTTGTGAAAAAATTTTTATTTCTCAAATGCAAAAGTTTAAAGTTGAAAATATAGTACAAAGAATATTAGAAAATAAAAATATAAAAAAGATTAGACTAGATGTAGACTTATATTCATTTATTGAATATATGGCTTATAGGTTAAAAATATATGGGAAAGAAGCATCACCTTTTTTAGATATATTAGAAGAGCAAGTTAGAAAAAATGGAATGACACTAAGTGATGTAATAAATAAAGAACATTTTGATATAGCTATAAAAAGAGTTTCAATGCAAAATTCTATATTAAGTATTAAAGCAATTTCTAGAATGGACATATTATCTATTTTTGAAAAAACAAGTATTGTAGAAAAAATGCTTCAAAGTGATGATGTATATAAAAAAATGGATTATCAAAGTAAAGCAAGTTATAGAAATGCTATTGAAGAAATTTCAAAAAAGACAAAACTTTCAGAAGTGTATATTACACAAAAATGTTTAGAATTGTGCAATTTAAGTAAGGAAAAGAATGATAACAATATAGATCTTTCAAATAAAAATAGTGATTCTAAAGATACTTATAATGTGTTTTTAGCAAAGCAGTCACATGTCGGTTATTACCTTATTTCAGATGGAAAACAAGAATTATTAAGTAATTTATTAAATAAAAAAGTAAAGTTTATTTCATATAGTGCAAAATCAAAATTATATGTGGCAAGTATTTATTTAATAACCATAATTATAACCCTTCTTTTATGCATAAAATCATGGATTTTAGGATTATTATGTTTTATCCCTATTCAAAATGTTGTCACTAAATTTATGCAATATGTATTAAGCAAAATTGTAAAACCAAAAGTTCTTCCAAAACTAGATTTTCAAGATTTAGGTATACCAGAAGAATATACTACTATGTGTGTAATTCCGGCTATTTTAAAGGATACTAAAGATGTAGAATTACTTATGCATAAATTAGAAGTTTATTATTTAGCAAATAAAACTAATAATTTATATTTTACTCTTCTAGGAGATTGCACAAGTGAAAAAAGTGAAAGAACTAATATAGATGAAAAAATAGCTAAAAAAGGAAAAGAATATGTACAAAAGTTAAATAATAAATATGGAAATATTTTTAATTTTATATACAGAAAAAGAGAATGGGCTAGTGGAGAAAGATGCTTTATGGGCTGGGAAAGGAAAAGAGGAATTTTAACTCAGCTTAATGAGTATTTAGTAACTAGAAAAAATCCTTTTTGGATAAATACATGCAAAAATCTACCTAAAATAAAGTATGTAATAACAATAGATAGTGATACAAGTTTATCTCTTAATCAGGCGGAAAAATTAGTTGGGACAATTTCACATATTTTAAATAGACCAGAAGTTAATAAAATAACAAATACTGTAGTTTCAGGCCATGCCCTAATTCAGCCTAGAGTTGGTGTAGATATAAAAGATGAAAGGAAAACAATTTTTTCAAGACTTTTTGCTGGAGCAGGAGGAACAGACCTTTACGCAAATGCAATTTCAGATATTTACCAAGATAATTTTGATGAAGGTATATATACCGGAAAAGGAATATATGATGTAGAAATTTTCTATGATGTATTAAAAGATGCAATACCAGAAAATAGTGTACTTAGCCATGATTTATTAGAAGGAAGTTATTTAAGATGTGGTTTAGCATCAGATATTCTTTTAATGGATGGATATCCTTCAAACTATATTTCATATAGAAAAAGAAAGCATAGATGGATAAGAGGAGATGTTCAAATTTTACCATGGCTAAATTCTACTCTAAATAGCCTGTCAAAATACAAAATACTAGACAATATAGCTAGAGATTTAGAAGACTTTTTTGAATTATTATTAATAATTGCATCTATTGCTATTTCCTGCATTTTTAGAGTAAATACAAATTTATTTCTAATATTAGCTGTAATATTTTCAGGTTTTACAAGTATACTTGAACTTTTAGATATTTTTATGAATTACAAAACAGAAGAACAAAAACTTATTTCAAAAGAATTTACTAAATTGCAAGGAGCTATATATAGATTTTTAGTTAAATTATTAATATTGCCTGATATGGCATATTTAGAAATAAATGCATTTATAAAAAGCATTTATAGAATGAGAATATCTCACAACTTTATGCTTGAATGGACTACTTCACATGATGCAGAAAAAAATAGTAATAAAACTATAAAGGGATATTATCTATCCATGATTTCAAATGTAATAATATCAATAATATTAATTTTTGTAACTATATTTAGATTTAAAACAGTATTTGTAGCAAATTGGATAACTAGACTTTCAGGAATTATTTATATTATATTAAGCATTATTTGGCTAATTACACCTTTAATAATGTATAAATTAGGACAAAAAAGTAATAAAAATTTAATAAATAAAGTATCTAAAAAGGATAAAGAATTTTTATTAGATAAAGCAAAGAAAACTTGGCAATATTTTAAAGATAATACTGTAAACAATTTACCTTCAGATAATTATCAAGCAGATAGAAAAGATAAAATTGCAAAAATAACTTCACCAACTAATATAGGACTTTATTTAATGTCTATAATTTCTGCATATGATTTAAAATTTGAAAATTTAGAAGAGACTATTTTAAAAATAGAAAATACAATAGCTACAATAGAAAATCTACCAAAATGGAATGGGCATTTATATAATTGGTATAATATTTATACACTAGATGCGGTTAAACCAATATTTATTTCATCTGTAGATAGTGGTAATTTAATTGGATATTTATATACAGTTAAGCAATTTTTGATAGAAGTTAATTCAAAAGTAACAAAAGAAAATAGCAAAGATAATATAGATGAACAATTAAATAGTAAAATTATAGGTTTAGTAAAAAGAATAGATATATTAATTAATCAAACAGATTTTAGTAAATTATATGATTTTAAGATAGGTTTATTCTCTGTTGGATATAATTTAGAAACAAATACTTTAATTAATTCATATTATGATTTGTTAGCATCAGAGGCAAGGCAAACAAGTATTGTTGCTATAGCCAAAAGAGATGTACCTAGCAAGCATTGGAATAATTGTTCAAGGTTACTTACAACTGTAGGGCAATATAAAGGACTTATTTCATGGGGAGGAACAGCTTTTGAATATTTAATGCCTAGTATAAATATACCAACATATGAAACTACACTATTAGATGAATCTTGCAGATTTTCTATTTTAAGTCAAAGAAAATATGCAAAAAAATTAGGTATACCTTGGGGAATCTCTGAGTCAGCATACAATACAAAGGATTTAAAAGGAAATTATCAATATAAAACATTTGGAGTTCCTTGGCTTGGTCTTAAGAGAGATTTAGATGATGAAATAGTAATTAGCCCTTATTCTACTGCTATGGCACTTACATTTTATCCAAGTGAAGCTATTGAAAATTTAAAAGAAATAGAATTAAATCAAGGAACAGGTAAATACGGATTTTATGAATCAATAGATTATAAACCAAAAAAAGCAGTAAATAAAACATTTATGGCTCATCATCAAGGATTAGTTTTAACTTCTATAAATAATTTACTAAATGATAATATATTTCAAAAGAGATTTATGAAAAATGCTGAAATAGAAGGAATGCAAATATTATTAGAAGAAAAAATGCCAAAAGATATGATAACTACAAAAGAAGTAAAGGAAAAGGTAGAAAAGATAAAATATAAAGATTATGAAGAATATACAGAAAGAACTTCGGGAATAAATGTTCTTGCAAATGAAAAGTATTCAATAGTAATGAAAGATGATGGAAGCAGTTATACTAAGTTTGGAAATGATATTATAAGTAATAATATTCATATATATATTAAAGATGTAAATTCTAAAAAAATATATGATACTGTATTAGATAAAAGCTCTGAAAGTGAGTTAAGTAACAAAAATAAAGTAATATTTACTTCTTCAGAAGATAAAGTTATTATACAAGATGGAAATTTAATAATTTCAATGCAAGTTACAATTGTACCAAATTTGCCTATAGAAATTAGAAAAGTAAGTATAAAAAATACCGGAATGTCACCTATAATGTTAGAAACTACAAGTTATATGGATATTTTATTAGAAGATTTTAGATCTTTTTATTCTCATCCTACTTTTAATAAAATGTTTTTGGACTATGAAAAAATAGATAATGGAATTTTAGTTACAAGAAGATTAAGAGAAGAAAATAGACAAAAAACATATTTAGCAACAGATTTAGTTTATGAAGAAGGAGATATGGAATTTGAGATAGATAAAGAAAAATTTGTAAATAGAGGTAATTTTGAAATTGAAAGTAATGCAGTAATTAATAATTATGAAGATAAAATAAGTAATGATTTTAAAAATTTAAATTTGTCAGTACCAAATGCTGTATTAAATTCAACTCAACTATCTAATAAGATAGTACAAACTATTCAACCAATTGTAGCAATGAGAAGACTATTTAAGGTTAATCCAGAAGAAATAAAAAGTATTTATTTAATTAATTCAGCCGGAGATACTAAAGAAGAAGCTACTGAAAATTTAAAAGAATATACAAAATCAGAAAGACTTAATAACATTTTTGATATTTCAAAAAATCATAGTTTTGCCGAAGCAAGATATTTAAATGTAAAAGGTAAAGACATAGATATTTATCAAAAAATAATTGGAAAATTATTGTTCCCAGATAAGAAAAAATATAATTTGAATTTGGACTTATCTACTCAAAAACTTTGGAAATATGGTATATCTGGAGATAATCCAATAATAGTTGTTAAAGTGCAAGATAAAAATGATACTTATCTATTAAATGAAGTTTTAAAAGCTAAAGATTATGTGAATATGAAAAATATTTTAGTAGATGTAGTAGTATTATCTAAAAACGAAGTACAAAGTAACTTTATAACATTAATAGATATACCTGTTGAAGATAAAAGAGTTATAGAATCAAGGGCGAGTTTAATACTTGATTCAAAATTAGGCTCTCTTGTAGTTCAAATGAAAGAAATAAGTAAAGAGAAAAATAATGTTAAGCTTTTATTAAATCACACAAATTCAGAAAAAAATTTAGAAATAGATACTACTAAGTTTCTTTATTACAATTGCTATGGCGGATTTTCAAAAGATGGGAATGAATATCATATAATTGTTGAAAAAGGAAAAAAGACGCCTGCTGCTTGGTGTAATATACTTGCAAATGAAAAATTTGGCACAGTAGTAACAGAATCTTTAGGAGGATATACTTGGTACAAAAACTGCAAAATGAATAGAATAACAGAATTTTCAAATGATGCACATTTAGATAAACCATCAGAAATATTAATAATGCAAGAAATAGATGATAATAAAAAGGATAAAGAAAGTAAAGACAAAAAAACTTGCAAAATCGATAATGCTTTTTCGATTAGCTCTAATATTTTAGAGGATGATGGTAATTATCATATAATATATGGATTTGGTTATGCAGAATATAATCATATTTATAAAGATATAGAAGAAAAATTAACAGTGTTTGTACCAATTAAAGATAGTTTGAAAATAAATTTACTTTGCCTGAAAAATACAAGTTTAAAAAAGAAAAAAATTAGAATATATTATGATATTGATTTTGTACTAGATGAAAGAAAAGACAGATTTATAAATTATTTATATAAGGAAAACTATAATTTACTACTAATAAAAAATAATAAAAATCCAAACTATTATGCATATATAACAAGTAATGAAAATATAAATTTTAAAAATAATCTAGTACAAATTGATGTAGAAATAGATTCATTAGAAACAAAGAATATTACTATTATATTAGGTGCTGAAGACACAGAAACAAAATGTATGGAAACAGGCAATAAATATTTAGGAAAAGAAAAAGAGTACTTAGAAGAAGTAAAAAAATATTGGCTAGAAAAAGTTAAAAAAGTACAGGCAATTACACCACTAGAGTCTTTTAATATTTTGCAAAATGGATGGGTAATATATCAAACCCTTGCATCAAGAAAAATAGGAAAAACAGGATTTTATCAATCAGGTGGAGCAATAGGATATAGAGATCAACTGCAGGATGCAATGAACTTAAAATATTTAGATTCTGAAATACTAAAAAATCAAATAATTCTCCATGCTAAACATCAATTTAAAGAAGGCGATGTACTTCACTGGTGGCATAATGAAAATAATTTAGGAATAAGGGCTAGGTATAGTGATAATTTATTATGGCTTCCTTATGCAGTTATAACATATATTGAATTTACTGGAGATTATACAATATTAAATGAAGAAGTAGAGTTTGTTGAAGGAAGAAAACTTAAAGATAATGAGAAAGATTATATGGCAGAATTTAAATTTACTAAAGAAAAAGAAAGCATATATTATCATTGTATGAAAGCTATAGATAAATCTTTAGATTTTAAATTTTTTCCTAAAATGCTAGGTGGAGATTGGAATGATGGAATGAATAATGTTGGAATTAAAGGAATAGGAGAAAGTGTGTGGCTTGGATTTTTCTTATATTCTATATTAATTAAATTTGCTGAATATTCAAAATATATTATTAGATTTGCAAATAAAGAAACAGCTATAGCATTGCAAGAACAAAAAAAGAGAGTCTATGTAAAAAATATAGATACAGATGAAAAAAGTGATGAGTATGAAAGATTAATGAATGTAGCAGAAAAACTTAGAAAAAATCTAAATACAGAAGGCTGGGATGGTAGATGGTATAAAAGAGCAACTACAGATGATGGAAAAGTATTAGGAAGTGTAGTAAACAAGGAGTGTAAAATAGATAATATTGCTCAAAGCTGGTCTGTTATATCTAATGCTGGTGAAAATGATAAAAAATATATAGCAATGGATAACATGGAAAAATATTTAATAGATAAAGAAAATAATATAGTAAAATTATTAACACCACCATTTCAAAATGAAGAATTTAAACCAGGTTATATTGCATCTTATGGACCTGGTATGAGAGAAAATGGAGGACAATATACACATGCAGCAATTTGGGCGGCAATAGCTGAAACAATTTTAAATAAGCCTGACAAAGCATTTGAAATATACAAAATGATAAATCCAATTGAGCATAGTAAAACAATAGAACAAGCAAATAAATATAAAGTAGAACCATATGCAGTAGAAGCGGATATTTATGGAGAAAATGATTTTGTAGGTAGAGGTGGCTGGACTTGGTATACTGGTTCTAGTGGTTGGCTTTATACTCTTCAAACAGAATATATTCTAGGATTAAAAATTTATCACAGTATTTTAAAAATTAAACCATGTGTGCCTGATGAATGGTCAGCGTTTGAAGCAACTTTTAAATGGAAAAATGCAATATATCATATAAAATATGAAAGAAAAAGTAGCTTATTAAAAAATAATAATGTAGATAATAAAATAGATAATAAAGATAAAGAAAATAATTTAGTATATACAAATAATAGCAATGTAGATATGTATTTAGATAATGAAAAAGTAGATGAAATTATATTAAAAAATAATGGAAAATTTGAAGTTAAAGTTGAATTTTAGAAAAATAAGTTTTTAATTGAATAGCTAAATTTATTAATATATAAAATTTTAAAGAGTAGGAAACTATATATGTTATCTACTCTTTTTTTATTAAAACTAAAATATAATAGTCTTTAAAAAAATTTTACTTTTAGATTGATAAATTGCTCTTATTGTGGTATAAATATAACTATAAGAATTGGCTTAGTATGTTAAATAATACTAGTTAGCCTAATTGGATGAATCTTAAAACATAGAAAGGTGGGACTTTTGTGCAAAATACTATGGCAAGTACGAATAATTATGATGATTCTAAGAAGAAAATATTAATAGTAGATGATGAACCATCAATAAGAGATTTATTAGTATTTAATTTAGAAAAAGAAGGATATAAAACAATTACTGCAAGTGATGGTGAAGAAGGAATAACTCTTGCACTAACTCAAAATCCAGATTTAATTTTATTAGATGTAATGCTTCCAAAAGCAGATGGGCTTACTGTTTGTAATAAGATTAGACAAACTATGAGTAAAGTTCCAATAATAATGTTATCTGCAAAAGGAGAAGAAATAGATAAAATATTAGGGTTAGAAATTGGTGCAGATGATTATATGACTAAACCATTTAGTATTAGAGAATTAATTGCTAGAGTAAAAGCAAATTTGCGCAAAATGGATCCTAGTGAAGAATTTAATCCATCAAGCGCAAAAGGAAATAAGGTTATTGTTGGAGACTTAAAATTAGATTTAGATAAATTTGAAGTAGAAGCAAGAGGGCAAAAAGTAACAGATTTAACTAGAAGAGAATTTGAAGTTCTTAAGTATTTAGCACAAAAACCAGGACAAGTTGTTACAAGAGAAGTTTTACTTGAAAAAGTTTGGGGATATGAATATTATGGTGACATTAGAACTGTTGATGTAACAATTAGAAGAATAAGAGAAAAGATTGAAAAAAATACAGCAAATCCAAAAATTTTAATAACAAAAAGAGGAGTTGGATATTACATAGAATCTAAATAGAAATAATTTAGGTAATAAATTCATAAATAATTCTAATTGGAGGCAGTATTTTGAAAAACTTTCAACTGAAAATAATACTTATATTATATATTGTTGCAATTGCAATAATATGCTTTTTTACAATATATTTTTCACGTATATTAATAAATAGTGGAGTAAATAGTGAATATATAACTAATATAAAAATAATATCAATAACTTCACTTATGCTATTTTCTATTTTTACAATAATTATAGCTATTATAGAAGTAAAAAAATACATAGAACCAATGTCTAAAATGCTAAAAGGAGCTAAAAAGGCTATCTTTAGTGCAGATATTAATAATCTAGACACAGTTGCATCAGGAGATGAGCTAACAGAGTCTTTTAATGAAATAGTAGATGAGTTAAAACAAAATTTAAAAGATGTAAATAGTGAAAAAAAGCAAAAAGAAACTATTTTAAAGCATATGACAGATGGGGTTATAACCTTTAATATGGAAGGAAATGTTACATATATAAATCCAGCTGCCAAAAGAATGCTGGGAATAAAAGAAGATGATACAAATTTTAAATCTATATTTGGTAAATTTTCTGATATAAATATGGAAAAAATAATTTATTTAGACAGTTGGACATCATCTGAAAAGAAAATAGAAACAGAACAAGGAACAATGAGCCTATTTTTCATACCTTATAGAGATGATTTAGATATGCCCGCTGGTGTGATGGTGGTTATACAAGATATAACTGAACATGTTAAATTGGATAATATGAGAAAAGAATTTGTAGCTGATGTATCTCATGAACTAAAAACTCCAATTACTTCTATAAAAGGCTATTCTGAAACACTTCTAGATGGTGATTGTGATAAAGAAACAGAAAAGCATTTTTTGCATGTTATAGATGATAATGCAGATAGAATGGAAAAATTAGTTCAAGATTTACTTACACTTTCAAAATATGATAATAACAAGGTAACAAGTAAACCTACAGAATTTGATTTAGGAGAACTTGCAAAATTATGCAAAGAAAAATTCGATATAGAAATTAAAAGAAAAAATCAAGATGTAAATTGTTTTGTAACAGCTGATGTACCTAATGTTTATGCAGATAGAGATGGAATAGAAAGAGTAATATTAAATATATTAAGTAATAGTATTAAGTATACACCAGATGGTGGGAAAATAGATATTTATGTAGGATATGTACATAATGATGCATATGTAAAAATAAAAGATACAGGCATTGGTATACCTAAAAATGACTTAGAAAGAATTTTTGAAAGATTCTATAGAGTGGATAAAGCTCGTTCAAGGCAACTTGGAGGTACAGGTTTAGGTCTTTCAATTGCTAAAGAAATTATTGAAAAAAATAATGGAAGCATAAATATTAAAAGTAAAGTAAATGAAGGCACAGAAGTAGTTATACAAATACCTGTTAAGAAAAAATAAATGAAATTTAAATAAATTAAAAACTAAAAGTTTGGAGGCAAAATTATTAATGAATGATAAAGTAAAAAATGTTTTAGAATGGATATATTGCATTCTTATTGCGGTAGTAATAGCAATACTTATAAAATATTTTGTAGGTACTCCAACTATTGTAAAACAAACTTCAATGTGGCCAACATTAGAACAAAATGACAGACTTATTTTAAATAGATTACCAAGAACTTTTGGTACAATGCCTGAAAGAGGAGATATAATTACTTTTGAAGCACCTAGCAATAATGCAACAGGACTAAATGCAAGTGATATACAAAATCCGGTAGCTAAATATGATAATGAACCTAAAACTTGGTGGGGCAAATTTGTATACCATGTATTAGAAATTGGTAAAGAAAGCTATATAAAAAGAGTTATTGCACTTCCAGGTGAGCATGTAGAACTAAAAAATGATAAAGTATATATAAATGGAACACAGTTAGATGAGCCTTATTTAAAAGATGATGTATTAACAGAGTCTACAGGAGTTCTAACAGATTTTGTTGTCCCAGAAAATACAGTATTTGCAATGGGAGATAATAGAGAAGGTTCAAAAGACTGCAGAGCTTTTGGATGTATACCACTAGAAAAAATTGAAAGCAAAGTAGTTATTAGATTTTGGCCTTTAAATAAGTTTGGAAAAGTTGAATAGTTAGTTGAAAAATCTAAGTGAGGAATCAAAATGCAATTATTTGAAAACATAGTTGGAAATAATAAAATAAAAGAATCTTTAGAAAATGCAATAAAATCTAACAATGTATCACATAGTTATTTACTAATAGGAAAAGCTGGAATTGGAAAAAAATTATTTGCAAAAGACCTAGCAAAAAAAGTTATGTGTACTATGCAAAATAATAATTTAGAATTTGATAATTGTGAGTCTTGTATAAAATTTGATGCAAATAGTAATCCAGATTTTAATATAATAGTTCCTGATGGAAAAACTTTAAAAATAGAACAAATACGTAATATGCAATCAAAAATAGTAGAAAAGCCAATAATTTCTAATAAAAAAGTATATATAATAGATGATGCTGATTTTATGTCAGAGGAAAGTCAAAACTGCTTATTAAAAACATTAGAAGAACCACCAGAATATGCGATGATAATATTGATTGCATCAAATGAAACTAAAATGCTTCAAACAATAAAATCTAGATGTGTTATAATAAGATTTGAAGATTTAACAGATGAAGAAATTTCAAAAATACTTAATACAAATGATAAAGACATAATTAGATTATGCGAAGGAAGTGTGGCAAAAGCAGACTCAATCGAAGAAAAAAAGAATATTTTTGCACAGCTTAAAATTATTACTAATTTACTTGAAAAGCACAGCCTTATAGATGTACTGAACAATTCAGATTTGTTATATTCATCAAAAGATGATATAATGACCTTGCTTGACTTCTTTAATATAATTTTTTATGAAAAAACAAAAGAAAATATTAAATATGCAAAGGCAATCACTATAATAGAAAAAACAAAAAAGAAAATATTAGCAAATAATAATTATGATATGTGCATAGATTATATGTTAATGAATATTTGGGATGAACTAAATAAATAATGCAAAATGCAATTAATTAAAATATTTATTAATATGAGACTAAGAGAAAGGAGATTTTAATGATTAAAGTAGTAGGGGTTAGATTTAGAAAACCAGGCAAAATATACTTCTTTGATCCAGGTAAATTAGATGTAAGAAATGGCGATGAAGTAATAGTAGAAACAGCCCTAGGACAGGAATATGGTACTGTTACAGTTAATTCTAGATTATTACCAGATGATAAAGTAAAAAAAGAGCTAAAAAAAATAATAAGAATTGCAAATAGGGAGGATAAAAAGCATCAACAAGAAAATTTAAAAAATGAGAAAAAGGCTTTTGATATTTGCCAAAAGAAAATTAAAGAACACAAATTAAAAATGAATTTGGTAGAAACTAGATACCTTTTTGATAATTCCAAATTATTATTTTACTTTACAGCAGATGGAAGAATAGATTTTAGAGATTTAGTAAAAGATTTAGCAAGTATTTTTAGAACAAGAATAGAACTTAGACAAATAGGTGTTAGAGATGAAATAAAAAGGATGGGCGGAAATGGTCCTTGTGGTAGAGAATTATGCTGTTGTTCATTTTTAAAAAAATTAGATGTAGTAACAATAAAAATGGCAAAAGAGCAAAATTTAACATTAAATGCATCTAAAATAACTGGATCTTGTGGAAGATTAATGTGTTGCTTAAAATATGAGCAAAATGTTTATGAAGATAAATTAAAAAAACTACCTAAGTTAGGTGCTATTGTTAGCACAGAAGATGGACAAGGTACAGTAGAAGGCATCGAAGTATTAAATGAAATTTTAAAAGTTAAATTAAAAGATAGTGAAGATAATTTTTATTATAAAAAATATAATGCTTCAGATGTTAAAGTTATAAAAGATGGCAAAAAAGAAGTAGAACAAGAAGTTAGTGAGGAAGACTTAAAAGAACTAGAGCAAATGGAAAAAATGGATAAAATGGAAATTAGTTCATCAAATGATGATGAAATGTAATGATAAAATATATAAAAAATTATAATTCAATTGTAAAAACATATACATTATAATATAATAAAAATAATGGAATTAATAAAATTAGTAAAACTAAAATTTGAAAGGTGGTGAAAATAATGGCATATAAAATATCAGACGCTTGTGTACAATGTGGTGCTTGTGCAGCTTCTTGCCCAGTAAATTGCATATCACAAGGTGAAAATAAATATGTAATTGATAAAAGTCAATGCATAGAATGTGGAACATGCGCATCAGTTTGTCCTGTTGGAGCTCCAGAAATTGATCAATAATATTACATAAAAATTAAACTAAAAAATATTTTTAATAAAATCAAAAGATTACTTGACAAATTAAAAACTGAGTGCTAAAATGATTGCAGTAAATTCTTAGTGTGTAGAATTTACTCAAGGTTTCAAGCTTTTTCATTGGGAGGTCCTTCGGGACCTTCTTTTTTTCTATATATTCTTATTCCTATAAAATTAATATCACTTTTATTAAACGAAATAAATATATTTTATGAAAAAACTAATTCTTTGGTCAGTTTAATTGACAATAGAGTTTTTTAAATATATACTATGAGTGTGCAAAAGATAAAGTAATAAATTAAGTAAATAAAGGAGGCAATTAATGAAGGATTTAATTGAAATTAGATGGCACGGTAGGGGTGGCCAAGGAGCAAAAACAGCTTCTTTACTTTTAGCAGATGCAGCCTTCAATACTGGCAAATATATTCAAGGATTTCCTGAATATGGACCAGAAAGAATGGGAGCACCAATAACTGCTTATAATAGAATTAGCACAAGCCCTATAAGAGTACATAGCAATATTTATGAACCAGATTATGTTGTAGTTGTTGATGATACATTACTTTCAGCTGTAGATGTTACATCAGGATTAAAAGAAGATGGAGCAATTTTAATTAATACAACAAAATCTATAGAAGAAATAAAACCATTATTAAAAGGATATAATGGAAGTGTTTATACAATTGATGCAAGAAAAATTTCAGAAGAGGCACTTGGAAAATATTTTCCAAATACACCAATGCTTGCAGCAATAGTTAAAGTTACAGGAATTATGACAGATGAAGACTTTGTTAAAGACATGGAAAGTTCTTTTAAGCATAAATTTGCTAAAAAGCCTGAAGTTATACCAGGAAATATGCAAGCTGTAGAAGTAGCTTTAAAAGAAGTCAAAAAAGTGCAATAAATTTATTAAAGTGGAAATAATACCACTTAGAAAGGATAGGTTATGGAAATAAATAAGAATACTCCATGGCAAGATATGACTGAAGGTGGAGTAATTTATGATGCTGGAAATTCTAAAACTTTTAAAACAGGTGATTGGAGAAGTAGAAAACCAGTATTTGATTCAGAAAAATGCAAACAATGTGGAATGTGTTTCCCTGTTTGCCCAGAAAATGCAATACCAGTAAATAAAGAACAAAAAAGAGAAGATTTTAATTATGATTTTTGCAAAGGATGTGGAGTATGTTCAAAAGTATGCCCATTTGGAGCAATAACAATGGAAGAGGAGGGAGAATAATATGAGTATTAGAGAAAGATTAAGTGGAAATGAAGCAACAGCATTTGCTATGAAGCAAATTAATCCAGATGTTGTAGCAGCATTCCCTATAACTCCTTCTACAGAAATACCACAATATTTTTCTACATATGTAGATAATGGAGAAGTAGATACAGAATTTGTTGCAGTTGAAAGTGAACATAGTGCAATGAGTGCTTGTATAGGAGCTGAAGCCGCAGGAGCAAGAGCTATGACTGCAACATCAGCAAATGGACTAGAGTATATGTGGGAAATGGTACAAATTGCATCAAGTATGAGACTTCCTATAGTTATGGCTTTAGTTAATAGAGCAATATCAGGACCTCTTAATATTCATAGTGACCATTCTGATGCAATGGCAGTAAGAGATAGCGGTTGGATAATGTTATTTTCTGAAACAAACCAAGAAGCTTATGATAATATGATTATGGCTCATAGAATAGCTGAAAATAAAGATGTTTTATTACCACTTATGGTATGTCAAGATGGATTTATTACTTCACATTCTATTGAAAATATAGAATTAATAGAAACAGAAGATGTAAGAAAATTCGTAGGAACATATAAACCAGAACATTATTTATTAGATAGAAAAAATCCAATATCTATGGGACCAATGGACCTACAACCATATCTATTTGAACATAAAAGACAACAATGGGAAGCTATGAAAAATGCAAAACAAGTTATATTAGATGTTGCTAAAGATTTTGAAAAATTAACAGGAAGAAAATATGACTTATTTGAAGAATATAAAATGGAAGATGCTGAATATGTTATAGTTTGTATGAACTCAACAGCAGGAACTGTTAAAAATGTTATAGATAGATTAAGAGAAAATGGTGTTAAAGCAGGATTACTTAAAATAAGAGTATTTAGACCATTCCCAGTAGATGAAGTTGCTAAAGCTTTATCTAATGCAAAGGCAATAGCAGTTTTAGATAAGACACCTATTTTAAATTTAACAGGTGGACCATTATATGAAGATGTTACATCAGCTATGTTTACACAAAATGTACATGTACCTACAATCAACTATTCATATGGTATTGGTGGTAGAGATGTAACTGAAAAACAAATAGAAACAGTATATAATGATTTACAAAACTTAAAAGATATGAGCGATCCATTTAGATTTTTAGGACTAAAAAGTAAATAAATATTATAAAAATAAATAATAAAATTATATTTTATTAATAAGATTGCATATAAAAATATGCTTTAGAAATAATATAGAAAGGAAATAGAAAACTATGTATAATGTAAAAGAAATAGTAGCAAATAGACCATCAAGGTTTTCAGAAGGACATAGAATGTGCGCTGGATGTGGTGCTCCTCCAGTAGCAAGAATGATTCTAAGAGCTGTAAAACCTGAAGATCATGTTGTTGTGGCTAATGCAACTGGATGTATGGAAGTTTCAACATGTATTTATCCATATACATCTTGGACAGATTCATATATTCATACAGCATTTGAATGTGCAGCTTCAACTGAATCAGGTGTTGAGGCAGCATATAAATCACTAAAAAAGCAAGGAAAATTACCAGAAGATGAAAATACAAAATTCATTTGTTTTGGTGGAGATGGTGGAACATATGATATAGGTATACAAGCTCTTTCTGGAGCAATGGAAAGGGGTCATGATATGACTTATGTATGCTATGATAATGGAGCATATATGAATACTGGTATACAACGTTCATCTGCAACACCACAATTCGCAGATACAACAACATCACCTGCAGGTAGTGTAATTCCGGGAAAAATGCAAGTAAGAAAAGATTTAACAGAAATAATGGTAGCACATCAGTTACCTTATGTTGCTCAAACAGCTGCATATATGAATTTTAAAGATTTATATGAAAAAGCTGAAAAAGCAATATATACAAAAGGAGCAAAATTCTTAAATGTATTATCTCCTTGCCCAAGAGGATGGGGATATCCAACAGAAGATTTAATGAAACTTAATAAATTAGCAGTAGAAACATGCTACTGGCCAATGTATGAAGTTGAAAATGGTGTATATCATATAACATATAAACCAGCTAAAAAATTACCAGTTGAAGAATTCTTAAAACCTCAAAAGAGATTTAAACATATGTTTAAACCAGGTAATGAATGGATGATAGAAAAGTTCCAAGAAGAAGTAGATAAGAGATGGAATGAACTTCTTGCAAAAGAAGAAATGACAAATAAATAATAAAAGTATTGACAATAATAGGTAAAATATGTATAATTATTTTAGCAAAGCTAATTAATCATGCATTCAAACCAAAAAAAGCTAGGAGTGACGGCTCCTAGCTTTTTCTCTTTAGTTATCTAAAAATCTACTTGTGAAATTTTAAGTTTTATAGTATAATATTATACTAGTTTGAAGAGATTAATGGGGAGTAATTAAATTGCTTTAATTCCCATGTGTGCCTTAAAAGGCAAAGCAGGAAAGGAATAGAAGTAAATGGTTGTAAATGATAATATTTTAAATGAATTAAAACAATCTGCTGGAGATAAAAGAGAAGAAAAAGCAAAGGATATAAAGGAAAATAATAATGTAAAAATAACAAAGATTAATTACGAAAATTCAAATAATTTTTCCATTCATGCAGAAGTTAAAGGCACAAATGACACATATTTTACATATATAGAAGCAAAAAATGGTGAAATTGAAAATTTAAATTGTACTTGTCCAGATTATGAGTCTACTTATGGAACTTGCAAACATATTTTAGCGACTGTTTTAGAATTTAATAGTGACCCATCTTATGTACAAATGAATAAGGAAAATATAGTAAAAAAATCAAATAAATCACAAAATAGTGAAAAATATCGAATATACAGACAAATGATAAGTTCATTTTATAATGATGAACAATTAGAAAAGAGTGCTAATCTTGTATATTCTGAAAAAGTAAAGCTAGAGCCAAGATTAATTTACAAAGACAATTTAAAAACTTTTAGGTTAGAAGTTAGAATTGGCAATAAGCAAATGTATAAAATAAAGGATTTAACTGAATTTTATACAAGAATGCAAAATAAAGAAACATTTAAATATGGTGCAAAACTTGAATTTATGCATATTAGAGAAAATTTTGAAAAAGAAAGCCTGCCACTTTTAGACTTTATTTTAAAATATGCAGAAATAATCAAATATTCAAATGAAGCAGAAGAAAGATTTTATATGCCAGTATTAGATAAAGCATATATTGTATTATCAAATTCTGGATTAGACGAATTTTTCGAAATTTTAAAAGATAAATCAATTGAAATTTACGGAGATTATTCCACAGAAAATGTACAATTTGTGGATAATGAACCAGATATTAAATTTAATTTAAAAAACAAAAATGATACAGATTATAGTTTAGTTACAAATGTAGATGTATTTAATTATATTATAGTAGAAGGCAAAGAATATACATATTTTTGGCAAGAAGATAAAATGTATAGAACATCTAAAGATTTTGAAAAAACAGTTATAAAATTGTTAAATACATTTAAAGTTAATTTTACAAAAGAGATTATCCTTAGAAAAGATGAATTTGCTGATTTTTATTCATTAATAATGCCACTTATGAAAGATAGAATAGATATAAATAATGTAGATAGTGAAGAGTTGTCTAATTATTTACCAAGAAAATTAAAAGTAAAAGTATTTTTAGACTATAATAAAAAGAATTACATTACAGCAGATTTAAAATTTGCATATGATGATTTTGAATTTAGCCCATTTGAACAAGTAGATAAAAAAATTCCTAGAAATGCAGTTGAAGAATCTAAAGCATTAGATATGTTCAGTAGTTCTGGATTTATGTATGATCAAAGAAATAATAAATTAGTTCTTGTAAAAGATGATGATATATTTAATTTTTTACAAAAAGGAATAGAAGAATACATATCAAGATTTGAAGTACTAGCTACTGAAGAATTTAGAAATAAGCAAATAATGAGACCTAAAATAAATTCTATTGGGGTTAAAGTTGAAAACAATTTACTTCAAATAGATTTATCTAATATAAATATAGATAAAAATGAAATTACAGAAATAATGAAAAAGTATAAATTAAAGAAAAGATACCACAGACTAAAAAATGGTGAATTTGTTGACTTAGAAAATACTGAAACTATGGATATATTAGATAAAATCTCAGAAAGTACTAATGCAAGCTATGAAGAGCTAATTAGTGGAGAATTAAAACTACCTATTTATAGAGGAATGTATTTAGATAAAATACTTAAGAAAAATGAAAATGTAGTTGTAAAAAAAGGTGAATTGTATAGGCAATTAATAGATGATGTATATAATAGACAAATATCAGATAAATATGAAATTCCAAAAGGACTTAAAGCTGATTTAAGAGAATATCAACAAGTTGGATTCGACTGGCTTAAAACTTTAGATGAATATAAACTTGGCGGAATCTTAGCAGATGATATGGGCTTAGGAAAAACAGTTCAACTTTTAGCTGTTATTATGTCATACTTTGAAAATATAAAAGATGAAGAAAGAAAACCTGTATTAGTTGTATGTCCTAGCTCTCTTACACTTAATTGGAAAGAAGAAGCTAGCAAGTTTACTCCTAGTTTAAAAACAGTTGTTGTTAATGGTGATTTAAAAACTAGAGAAGAGATTATAAGAAATATAACAAATTTTGATATAATTATTACTTCATACGATTTATTAAAAAGAGACATAAATTTATATAAAGAGTTAAATTATAGTTTTAGATATATAATAGCTGATGAAGCACAATATATTAAAAACAATAATACACAAAACGCAAAAACTATTAAAGAAATAAAAGCAGATACAAAATTTGCTTTAACTGGTACACCAATTGAAAACTCACTTTCAGAGCTATGGTCAATCTTTGATTTTATTATGCCTGGATATTTATATTCATATAATAAGTTTAAAATACAATATGAGACACCTATTACTAAAGATGAAGATAAAGAGGCAATGGCTAAACTTAAAAGTATGATAGAACCATTTGTTTTAAGAAGAATAAAAGAAAATGTACTTACAGAATTACCAGAAAAAACAATTACTGTGCTTAATAATGAAATGACTGGTGAACAATTAAAAATATATTTATCATATATGCAAAGCGCTAAAAAACAAGCTAAAGAAGAAATTGAAGCAAATGGTGTTGCAAATAGTCAAATAAAAATATTAGCGCTTCTTATGAGATTAAGACAAATTTGCTGCCATCCAGGATTATTTATTGAGAATTATGAAGGAGAAAGCAGCAAATTGAATCAATGTATGGAAATAGTAAAAGATGCAATAAATGGAGGCCATAAAATATTGCTATTTTCAGGATATTCTTCAATGTTTACATATCTAGAAAAAGAATTTAATAAAGAAAATATTAAATATTTTAAGCTAACAGGTCAAACAAAAGTAGAAGATAGAATGGACTTGGTTAATGAATTTAACAATAATGAAGATATTAAGGTATTCCTAATTTCTCTTAAAGCAGGTGGTACAGGACTAAACCTTATTGGAGCAGATATGGTAATACATTATGATCCATGGTGGAATTTATCTGCTGAAAATCAAGCAACAGATAGAACATACAGAATTGGTCAAAAAAGAAATGTACAAGTATATAAACTTATTACTAAAAATTCAATAGAAGAAAAAATATATAATTTACAAGAAAGAAAAGCTAAACTTGCTGAGGATATGCTTTCTATGAATGAAACATTTATTAGCAAATTATCTAAAGATGAGATTATGGATTTATTTGAATAATATTTTATAGAAAAATAGCATAGATAATCATTTTAAAGATAGAGATAAAATGTCTCTATCTTTAATAAAAATATATAAGAAAGGATATGTTTATAGGTTTTTAATCTAAATTAACGAAGATGATAAAAACATTATAAAGGAAAAGTTGAAAATGAATGAATATATAAATGTTATAGGTGCGGGTCTCGCTGGCTCAGAAGCTGCATACCAAATAGCAAAAAGAGGAATAAAAGTGAAGCTATATGAAATGAAACCAAATAAGTTTTCGCCAGCTCATTCTAATAGTAATTTTGCAGAAATTGTATGTAGTAATTCATTTAAATCAAATTTACTTACAAATGCATGTGGTCTTTTAAAAGAGGAGCTAAGAAGATTAGGCTCACTTTTAATAAAAATTGCAGACGAAACAGCTGTTCCTGCAGGACAAGCTCTAGCAGTAGATAGAGAAGAATTCTCTAGAAGAGTAACAGAAGTATTGAAATCTAATTCAAATGTTGAAGTAATAAATAAAGAAGTTGTAAGCAAATATGATGATACAATAAAACAAAATAATGTAAGTGATAATAAAATATTCTTTGAAGATTTAATAAAAGATACAATAACAATCATTGCAACTGGACCTCTTACATCTGATTCTCTATCAATAGGAATAAAAAACTTAACAGGGGAAAATGAATTACATTTTTATGATGCAGCTGCTCCAATTATAGAAAAAGATAGTATAGATTTTAATATAGCCTTTTATGGAGATAGATATCAGCAAGAAAAGAAAAAAGATGAAACGATAGAAGAGTGGCATAAGAGAATTGATGCAAATAATGAGAAAAAATGTGCCGAAAAAAATATTAATAATTCACTAGAATTATCTACTGAACAAATAAATAATTTAGAGGAAAGAGCAAATAAAAATAGTTATATTAACTTACCATTAAATAAAGAAGAGTATGAACAATTTGTACAAGAATTAATAAATGCAGAAGTAGTAACACTTCATGATTTTGAAAAAGGGGAAATATTTGAAGGCTGTATGCCTATAGAAGTTATGGCAAAAAGAGGAATGGACACATTAAGATTTGGACCTCTTAAACCAGTAGGATTTGATGATCCTAGAACAGGAAAAAGACCTTATGCAGTAGTTCAATTAAGACAAGATAATACGAATGGAACATTATATAATATGGTAGGATTCCAAACGAATTTAAAATATGGAGAACAAAAAAGAGTATTCTCAATGATACCAGGTTTAGAAAATGCTGAATTTGTTAAATATGGTGTAATGCATCGAAATACTTTTATAAATTCCCCAGAACTATTAGATAATACATATAATTTTAAGAAAAATACTAATGTATATTTTGCAGGACAATTAACCGGTGTTGAAGGATATGTAGAATCAATATCTTCCGGAATGATAGCAGCTTTAAATGCAGTTAATAAATTAATCTTAAATAATAGTAATATTAGTGGAAAAGAAGATGATATAATATCATTAAATAGAGAGGCTAAATTAGATAACAAAATAGTTTTTAATAATACTACTATGATTGGTGCATTAGCGGACTATATTTCCACTAAAAAAGATAATTTCCAACCAATGAATGCAAACTTTGGAATATTACCAGAGCTAGGAGGATGCAAAATAAAAGATAAAAAGAAAAGATATGGAGAATTAAGCAAAAGAGCATTAGAAAAATGCAAGATAAAAATATATTATAAAAAATGATAAATTAGATATAAAAATATTACAAAATTGTAATATATATTGCTAAATAAAAAAATATATTGTATATATATTATGTGGGGTATTGCAAAAATAAATAAAATATGTTAAAATAATAAGTGTACATAAAGTACAAAGGAGGTAATTATGGGGAATGAAGAAACTCTAAATGCATCTCAGGAATTACTAAAAAATATGTCTACAGAAGATTTGATAGATTTAAAATTCGAACTTGACGATATGGTAGATGATTTAAATGATGCTATTGCAGAATGTGATAGTATTTTAAATTCATAGAAGTGAAAGGGGAAAAGTATGAATTATCAAGATATTAATGAAGAATATGAAAGCTTAAAATCAAGAATTGAAGCTAAAAAAACAAATATAAAGGCTATTCAAGAAAAAATAGGAACTCTTAAAGAGCAAATTGTTGTATGTAATGGTAATATTGCATCGATAAGATTATCTGGAATGAGTAGTGACCCTACAGCACAAGCAAATTTGAAAAGAAATGAAGAAGAGAAGAAAAAATATGAAGAAAATATCAGAGCACTAAAAAAAGAATTAGAAAAAGAAAAAGCTTCTATTGTTCCATTACGTGAAAGGGTCAACACAGAAGTAGAAAAATTAAGAAGTGATCCTGAAACCAAAAGGCATTTAGATGCAGTTATTCAGAAAAAATTACAAAGAAGTATGAAGAAGAGTCAAAAAGAAAAAGATGAATTAGCAAAGTCAAAATTTAAAGTAGAATCATTACAGCAATTTGTAAAAGAACATCCTTCTGTTGCAAATAATATAAAAGGAATGATAACTGCAAACCAGGAGTTAAGTAAACTAGAAAAAGAATTAGATACAATAAATAAAAGTACAAACCAAAATGATATGCATAGAAAAGTTGAACTGGAAAATATATTAATTCCAAATGCAAAAGCAAAATATGATAATAATAAAGGATTGATTCAATCTACTTTGCAATCTGTTTTGAAAAATAAAGGAACTATAATATCAATGGAAGATATTATGAAATTTGTTGAAGAACCAGTAAAGACTGATAAAAAAGGTTCAATAAATTTAGACGCAACTTTTGAGGATAGAATTAACAATTATAGAAAAGCAATAAAAAAAGCCGATGAAAAAATTACGAAAAATCAAATCGCTTTGGATTTAGTTGAAAAACCTTATGAAAGCGAAATGACAAACAATATAGAAACACAAGAGCAAGCGCAAACACAAGAACAAGAACAAATTCAAGGACAAGCAACCACAAAAATACATTGGTGGAACTTTTTAAAACGTTTTAAAGCTTGGAGAGGAAAAAATAATACTCCTGCATTGCCTGAACCAACAGAAATAGAAGACAAAAATAAAAGATTTAGAGATGATTTAAAATATAGTATAGCACAAGATTATACTAAACAAGCTATGAGAGATTTAGACAAACAAGCTAGAAAGATTATGAAAAATGCTGACAAAGAAAAAAATGACAATAATGAAGAGAGTGAAGAAAGATAGATTTATAAAAATATAGTTGATTTTCATTGACTTTAAGGTAAAAACATGATAAAATAATACTGTTATTTAGAATGCCCACATAGGCACTTTAAGTAGCAGTATTATTTTAACTTAAATTTAGTATAATTACAATTGGTAATTTGCTGTTATTAAAAGTTAAAGTAGGCAAATTTTTAATAGGAGGTGAAATTTAAGTGCCAACAATTAATCAATTAGTAAGAAAAGGAAGAAAATCTTCAAAAGCAAAATCAAAGTCACCAGCTTTACAACATGGATTTAACTCTATGAAGAACAAACAAACATCAGCTAGAGCACCACAAAAAAGAGGAGTTTGTACTGTTGTTAAAACTGTTACACCTAAAAAGCCAAATTCAGCTTTAAGAAAAGTAGCAAGGGTTAGACTATCAAATGGTTATGAAGTTACTTCTTATATTCCTGGTATAGGACACAACCTACAAGAACACAGTGTTGTTTTAATTAGAGGTGGAAGAGTAAAAGACCTTCCTGGTGTTAGATATCACATTATAAGAGGAACACTTGATACAGCAGGTGTTAAAGACAGAATGCAAGGTAGATCAAAATACGGAGCAAAAAAACCAAAGAAATAAATCGATAAAGATTTAAATTGATTTATGGCTAAATATTTTGATTAGCCAAAAGCAAGGTGCAATAATTGATAATTTAGGACTTAAATTATAAATAGATTGCACTATGCGGAAACGAAAACGTTTCAGAGTACCTAGATGTAAGGTTACATCAAATATTAATAAGGAGGGAAGAATAGTGCCAAGAAAAGGATTTATAGCAAAAAGAGACGTATTACCAGATCCAATGTATAACAGTAAAGTTGTTACAAAATTAATTAACAATGTTATGCTTGATGGTAAGAAAACAGTTGCACAAAAAATAGTTTATGATGCATTTGACATTATAAAAGAAAAATCTGGAAGAGACCCATTAGAAGTTTTTACAGAAGCTTTAAATAACGTAATGCCAGTTCTTGAAGTTAAAGCTAGAAGAGTTGGTGGTGCAACATACCAAGTTCCACTAGAAATCAGACCAGAAAGAAGACAAACATTAGGTTTAAGATGGCTTGTTAAATATGCTAGAACAAGAAATGAAAAAACTATGTCTGAAAAATTAGCAGCAGAAATATTAGATGCTATAGCTAATAATGGTGGAGCATTTAAGAAGAAAGAAGATATGCATAAAATGGCTGAAGCTAATAAGGCTTTTGCTCATTACAAATTCTAATTTTATAAGAAAGGGGAAAAACATATGGCCGGAGACGGAAGAGAATTTCCTTTAGAGAAAACAAGAAATATAGGAATAATGGCCCATATAGATGCGGGAAAAACAACAACAACTGAGAGAATACTTTTCTACACTGGTAGAACA
>CAWVEX010000065.1:0-14737 GCA_963928415.1 Bacillota bacterium
ACCATTAATAAAAGTAGGAGTAACTTTAGAAAATTCACATATAAATTCTAGTCTTTGCTTTAGACTTTCTTCAAATTGTAATTCTTGTTTAATTATCTTCATTTATTTGCACCATCCTTTCATTTGGATGATTTTTATATTGTTTTTAGGCAACAAAAAAATCAACCAGATTTATGTTCTGATTGATTCTGTATCAATACTGTTCTATTAGTTCGAACAGAAACGTCGTTGGAGGCGACACCCGGATTCGAACCGGGGATCAGAGTTTTGCAGACTCGTGCCTTACCACTTGGCTATATCGCCGTTTATATATTATATTCCTATTGAATAATAATAGTACTAAAAAGATAGATAAAATTAAAAATATTTGTTCACTACAAACAAATATTTTTATAATTTTATGGAGCGGGAAGCGGGGCTCAAACCCGTGACCTTCGCCTTGGCAAGGCGACGCTCTATCAACTGAGCTATTCCCGCATTAGTACGTTATTTATAATAACAAAAAAATAGTAAAAAGTCAATACTTTTTTGCTCATTTCTAAAATTTATGTTATTAAAGGATTCTTTTCGTATTTTTTGTAAAATGCTAATGTAGAGACTCACAAAAATAAAAACTTTAATTTAATGTTTATTATTTATTAAAAGTTTTCTTGAATTTATTTATATATGTGATATAATTTAAATGTTCAAATATTTGCGGGAGTAATTTAGTGGTAGAATGTGACCTTCCCAAGGTTAATATGCGAGTTCGATTCTCGTCTTCCGCTCCAAATTATTATCTATAAAATTTTTTTCATTTCAAACTTAGAATAAAATAATTATAATCACAAATAATATCTATATATTTCCACAAATTGTATTACAAATTAAATATTATTAAAGAGTGTAAAATATTGATTTTACTTAAAAAATATACTATAATATAAATTGTATAATAATATATAAAGAGAGGTCAAATTATGACAAAAAAAGTAGGAATAATTATAGCTATTGTTTTAACTACCATTTTAACTTTAGGAGTAAATTGTTTTGCTGTAAGCGATACAAATGGTATTTATTTGGGATTAAGAGGAAATAGTACGTCAAGAGAGACAGGAACATATACTTTTAATTCAAAAAATATTTTTAAAATAGTTCAATATAATAATAATGAAGGAACTACACAAATAGATAATTCAATCTATTGTCTTAAAGCAGGACCTGGATTTGGTTCAGAATCATATCAAAATTCAATAGTAAATTATACTCAATATTTTAATATGAAAAATCCAGATTCAATCGAATCACCATATAGAGAACAGTTACCAACAGATATGACAACATATAATGAACTTATATGGGTATTAGACCATTTATATATACCGGCTAAAGAGGGAGCAACATCAGAAGAAATAGCTCTAGCTAAGGAATCTAAAGAAAATTTACTTAATGGAGCAGGAGTTTCAGAAGATAGCTTTTTAAGAGATGATGCAACTTATGGAAATGAAATTGAAGATATATTAGAATGTATACAACAAGTTGCAATTTGGTATTTTACAAATCCAGATGGACCTTATCATAATAATTCAACTGAAACTTTAGAAATAGCAGTAAATGGACAAAGCTTAAGTGATAAATACAAATTAGACTTAGTAGATAATGAAATTGATCAAATATATAGCTATTTAGTTCAAGGAGCAATTGATGCAGTAAATGGTGGATATACTTATGAAAATTCGAATGTAGGAACATCACCAATTAACTTTATAAAAGATTCAGCAGCAATGACATATCAAAACGATAAATATGTAATAGGACCATATAGAATAGAAGAAATATCTAATGCAGAGTATACTTTAAATGCAACATTATCTAGTGACAAAGGAGATCTAGGCAATTATGGAATAAATTATACTTTAATTAATAAAGATGGTACAGAAATTAATAATGGAACTACATTATCTGAAAATTTACAAAGTATAATTGGAAATGATTTTTATATACAGATTGACCCTAGCACAAATGTATCACAAGTTACATTAAGTGTTAGTGCAAATTATTATAATACAACTTTAACATATTGGTCAGTAGGACAAGCAAGTTTGTTGAACAACCAACCAGTTGTTATTGTTTCAAGGAATAAACAAGAATTTAAAGATGGTAGCACAATTCAAATATCTCAGCCAAAATTTGACTTAGCACTTAGAAAATTTATAACATCAATAAATGGAAAAAATGTAGAAGAAAGTCGTGAACCAGTTATAACTCAAGAAGACTTAAAAGCTTTAGCTACAGGAAATGCTGATTTTGATAATGGAACCACAGCAGCTAAAATGCATACCAAAGTACCTCTAGTTGTAGAAAAAGGTGACAAAGTAGTTTATACAATTAGAATATATAATGAAGGAGATGTTGATGGCTATGCTAATCTGGTTTTAGATTATTTACCAGATGGACTAGAAATTGTAGATCAAAGTGAAAGCACAATTAATAAAAAATATGGTTGGACTGAGTATGTTGTTCCTCAATCAAATGAAAATTCTGCAAGTTCTAGAGTAAGGTACTATACTTCATATCTACAAGATAAATTAATTAAAGCTTTTGATAAAACTCCAGATGATGGTATATATGATATCGACTATGTGGATGTACAAATAGAATGCATTGTTACTAAGAATCCAACAGAACAAGATGCATCTTTAAAAAATATTGCAGAAATAGCAGATTCTCATAGCACCACTGGTGATGAAAATGATATAGACTCAACAGAAAATAATTTAACAGAAAACCAAATAAACAACTATTTACCAGGAACATCTGAAGAAGGTAAAGGCTATGAAGATGATGATGACTATGAAGAATTAGTTATGTTAGGTAAATATTTTGATTTATCTCTAAGAAAATTTATAACAAATGTAAATGATAGGGAGATAACAAACAGAATTCCAGAAGTAGATGTAAGTCCTCTACTTTCAGGAAAAACTACAGCTAATTATAATCATACAAAAAATCCTGTTAGTGTAGAAATTGGAGATATAGTAACATATACAATAAGAGTATACAATGAAGGACAAGTAGATGGTTATGTAGATGAAATAGTGGATCATTTGCCACCATATTTAGAATTTATCGTAAATGATGACTTAAATGCTCAGTATGGTTGGATAATAGATACATCTGATGAAACACAAAGAACACTTAGAACAAGTATATTATCTAAGGATAATGATGTAGAAAATATAATTCCAGCATTTAATTCAGATACAAAAGAGTTAAGCTATAAAGAAGTAAAAATTAGATGCAAAGTAGTAAATACTGCACCAACTCTTACAAATCTTACAAATATTGCAGAGATAACTAAATACAGTAATGAATCTAACTTAATAGATAGAGATAATGCTAAAAATGTTGTACTACCATCAGATAATGATTTACCAAATTATAAAAATGATGAAATAAATTCAGGTGAAAAATATATACCTGGACAAGAAGACGATGATGATTTCGAAAAAGTTATTTTACAAAAATTTGATTTAGCATTAAGAAAATTCATTACAGGCGTAAATGAAGAAGAAATAACAAATAGAGTACCTGAAGTAGATACAAGTAAATATGGTACAGCTGATGAAAATGGTAATATAATTACAAATTTCACATATAACCACACCAAGGACCCTGTAAAAGTATGTCAAAACGATACAGTAATATATACAATTAGAGTATATAATGAAGGAACAATGTCAGGCTATGCTGAGGAGATAAAAGATGATATTCCAGAAGGTTTAGTATTCTTACCAGAAAATGAAATAAATAAAGAATTTAGATGGGTAATGTATGATGATAAAGGAAATATAACACAAGATGTAAGCAAAGCAGTATATATAATATCAGATTACTTATCAAAACAAAATGAAAAAACTAATGGTGAAAACTTATTAAAAGCATTTGATGCAGAAACAATGGATGGACCAGATTACAAAGATGTAAAAGTAGCCTTTAAAGTAACTGAGCCAAATACATCAGATAGAATAATTATAAATCAAGCACAAATAAGTGATGATGCTGATAGCGAAGGTGAAGATGTTACAGATATAGACTCTACTCCAAATGAATGGATAGATGGAGAAGATGATCAAGATATCGAAAAGATATATGTTCAATATTTTGATTTAGCTCTAAGAAAATGGGTAAGCCATGTAATACTAATTGAAGATGGAGTAGAAAAAGTAAAAGATACAGGTCATTATGCTGAACAAGATCCAGAACCAGTAGTAAGAGTTGATTTAAATCAAAACAGAATAGATAATACAATTATAAAATTTAAATACCAAATAAGAATAACAAATGAAGGTGAAATTGCAGGAGCTGCAACAGAAATATCAGACTATATTCCAGAAGGATTAGAATTTAATCAAGCAGATAATCCATTATGGAAAGAAACAGATGGAAAAATCGTAACAGACCAATTAAAAGATACAATCTTAAAACCAGGTGAATCTGCAACAGTAGAAGTAATACTAACTTGGATAAATGATGAAGAAAATATGGGTGTTATGATAAACACAGCAGAAATAAGTGAAGATTATAATGAAAGCGATACACCAGACATAGATTCTACTCCAAATAATAAAGTAGAAGGTGAAGATGATATAGATGACGCACCAGTAGCTCTTACAATGGTAACAGGTAGTGCTCCATTATACATTGGATTAACAGCAGGAACTTTAGCAATAATAGCCGGAGGAGTATTCTTAATTAAAAAATATGTAATTTAATATAAAATAAAATGGACCAGTCCTTAATTATACAAAAAGGATGGTCCTTTTTGTATAATATTTTTTTTTGAAAAATGTTGAAAAAAATATATTCTTGATATATAGTATATTATAATAAAAAATGCAAAAAAATATATATAAGATTTATTTAATTTATATAGTTGTTAATGCATATAAAAAGGAGTAAAAATATGAAACAAAAAACAATGAGAAAAATAATAATTTTAGCGGTAGTGATAATTTCACTTTTAATTTTAAGCTCGAATAATGTAGAAGGTGAAACTGGCTCAATTTATTTAGGTCTAAAAGGAAAATCAACTTCAAGAGCAACTGGAACTTATGAATTTAATAATAAGGCAGTTTTTAAAATAGTAAAAAATAATGAATCTGGAACAGTTGAAAATGATGACGGAACAGTTATATATTGCTTAAAAGGAGGACCAGGATTTGGGTCAGAGACATATGATAATACTGTAATAAATTATACTCAATATTTTGATATAAAAAATCCTAATTCAATTACAGGAGCATATAGAAATCAATTGCCTGGAGATAATACAACATATAATGAACTTGTATGGGTATTAGATCATATATACAATCCTAAAGCTGAAACTATGGATCAATATTTAGAAAGAGCTGGAATATGGAAAGGTAGTAAATTTAGAAATGGTACAATACCTTCAAATGAAGTAAAAGACATAGTAGAGGTAATAGAACAAGTAGCAATTTGGTATTTTACAAATCCAGATGGAAATTATCACAATAATTCAACAAATACACTTGAATTAGAAGTAAATGGTCAAAATTTAACAGATAAATATGACTTAGATTTAGTTGATGGTGAAATAGATACAATATATAGTTATTTAGTTGAAGGTGCAATAAATGCAGTAACAAATGATGGATTTACTTATGAGACAAATACAGCAAATCCTGTAACATTAAATTCAGAATCTGCTAAGGCACAAATTCAAGGAAATAATTATATAATCGGTCCATATAGTATTGTTAAAAATAATGATACATCATATACATTATCAGCAACAGTAACTGATGGAACACAAAACTTAGAAAATGTAAAAATATTAAATCAAAATATGGGAGAGGTTACTTCGGGTAGCACTATTGGAGATAAAATAAACTCAATGGTAGGTAATAATTTTTATATATCAGTACCAATAAATACAGAAATAGAAAAAGTTAAATTAACAGTATCCGTAAGCACAAAGGTTACTGCACAATTAATGTGGACAGTTGGTGAAAATGATTTAGCCATAAATCAACCAGTATTAATGATAGATACAGTCAATAAAAATTATTCAAGTAGTTCAGAGGCAACATTACCAAAGCCTACGGGTTCTTATGATTTAGAATTATTAAAACAAGATTCATCAAGCAAAAATGTTTTAGAGGGAGCAACATTTAATATAAGTATAAATGGAGGAGAGGAAGCTCCATACAGAACAAATGCAAGCGGAAAAATAACAATAGATGGAATAAATATATTAGATGTGTCAAGTAATGATACAATTAAAATAACAGAAGTAACAGCACCAAATGGATATGTACTTAATAGCACACCTATAACATTAAATATAACTAAAACATTACAAAATGGAAAATATGTGGCAAGTAGTGTAAGTTCGAATATAAATGATGGATTAGTAGAAAGTGGTAGTGTAAAAGTAGAAACTTCATCAAACGGTGTAAACACAGTAAAACTTACTGTAAATAACTCAAAGATGGCAGGTTCATACAATTTAAGACTATTAAAAAAAGATGCCCAAACTCATAGTGCATTATCTGGAGCTAAATTTAATATAAGTGTAAATGGTGGAAATGTACAAGAGTATACAACAAATCAAAATGGAGAAGTTACAATAAATAATATAAATATAACAGATATTACAAATAATGATACAATTAAAATAACAGAAGTGAAATCCCCAGATGGATATGTATTAAATAATACTCCAATAACATTAACTGTAACAAAAACTGAAGAAAATGGAAAATATCTTGCAAAATCAGTTACATCAAATGTAAGTAATGGATTTGTTGAAGAAGGAAGCGTAAATGTTACAGAAAATGGAGATAGTATAAATACAGTTAATATTACATTAAATAATACAAAAATAACAGGTTCATATAATTTAAAAATAATTAAAAAAGATTCACAAACACAAGAAAATTTAGCAAATGCAGAATTCAACATTAATGTAAATGGAGAAGATAAAGGAACATCTAATACAAATCAAAATGGTGAGATATTAATAGAAAATATTCCAATTACAGATACAAATTCTAAAGATACAATAACAGTTACAGAAACTAAAGCTCCAGATGGATATATAGGATTTAATGGAAAAATTAATATAACAGTTACAAAACAAGAAAGTAGTGGAGAATATACAATTAGTGATGTAACTGCAAATAGTGCAGATGGAGCAGAATATCAAGATGTAACTATTAGAGATGAAAATGGAGTTAAAACTATTGAACTTACAGTATTAAATGAAAAAATAAATGGCTCATATAACTTAAAAATAGTAAAGCAAGATGAAAATGATTCTAGTAAAAAATTAGAGGGAGCAGAATTTGATGTTACAACTAATGTTAATGGAAACAGTAGTACAGACAGTTATACAACTAATAGTAATGGAGAAATAAATATCACAAGCGGAATAACAGATGAAAATCAAAATATAACATTAACAATAAATGAAACAAAAGCCCCAACAGGTTATGATATTATATTAACAAATCCAATAATAATAAATGCTAATACAACAGTAAAGAATGGAAAATATGTACTTACAAATGTTACATCTCAATCACAAAGCTCTAACTTTACATTTGATGAGCAGACAAACACTATAACAATTACAGTAACAAATAGAAAACAAATATTTGACTTGGCATTAAGAAAATATATAACTCACATAAATGGTAATGAAGTACAAACAAGTCGTGAGCCACAAATAACAGATGAAGAAGCACAAAAAGTGGCAAATGGACAAGGAACATTTGATGAAGGAACAACAGCAAAAAAGGAACATACAAAAGAACCACTAAAAGTAAAAACAGGAGATATAGTAAGATATACCATAAGAATATATAATGAAGGTAGAATAGATGGATATGCAAAAGAAATTACAGACTATTTACCAGATGGATTAGAATTAGTACCTGCATCAGAAAGTAGTATAAATTCTAAATATGGTTGGATACAAGATGGAAATAAAATAAAAACAACATATTTATCAGATAAAATAATAAATGGTACAGCATCAAATGATAATTTTGAAGAAAAGGGACAATCAAGTAAAGTACAATTAGATTATCAAGATGTACAAATAGAATGTAAAGTTGTAAAAAAAGCAAGTGATACAAAAATATCATTAAAAAATGTCGCAGAAATAACAGATGCAGAAGATATATTAGGAGGAAAAGAAGATATAGATTCTACTCCAAATAATTTAACAGAAGAAGAAAAAAATAACTATAACCCAGGAACATCAGAAGATGGCAAAGGCTATGAAGATGATGATGACTATGAAGAATTAGTAATGGAACCAACATACTTTGATTTATCACTTAGAAAATTTATAACAGGCGTAAATGACAAAGAAGTAACAAATAGAGTTCCAGAGGTAGATACAAGCCCATTATTAAATGGAAAAACAACAGCAAATTACAATCATACTAAAGAACCTTTAGAGGTAAAAAAAGGTGATGAAGTAACTTATACAATAAGAGTATATAATGAAGGAGAAGTAGATGGATATGTAGAAAAAATAGTAGACCATCTTCCACCAGAATTAGAATTTATGCCAAATGATGAATTAAATAAAGAATATGGTTGGATACAAACAGATGAAAGAACAGTAGAAACAGATTATTTAAGAAATACTCTATTAAAAGCATTTGATGGAGGAAAAGAATTAGATTATGCAGATATTAAAATAAAATGCAAAGTAAAAGATACTGCAGAATATCTAAAAGAAATTACTAATATTGTAGAAATAACAGAGTACAGAAATGATTTAAATTTAAAAGATAGAGATAATGAAAATAAAGTGGTACTACCATCAGATGAAGACTTACCAAATTACAAAGATGAAGAAATAAATTCAGGGATAGAATATATACCAGGTCAAGAAGATGACGATGATTTTGAAAAAGTAATATTAAAACAATTTGACCTAGCTTTAAGAAAATTTATAACAGGAGTTAATGAAGAAGAAGTAACAAATAGAATTCCACAGGTAGATACAAGTAAATATGGGACAGAAGATGAGAATGGTAATAAGATAACATCATTTACCTATAATCATACAAAAGATCCTGTAAAAGTTGCTACAAATGATATAGTTATATATACAATAAGAATATATAATGAAGGACAAATTTCAGGCTATGCAAATGAAATAAAAGATGATATACCAGAAGGATTAGTATTCTTGCCAGAAAATGAAATAAACAAAGAATATAGATGGCAAATGTATGATAAAGATGGAAATATTACAGATAATGTAGAGACTGCGGTATATATAAGAACAGACTATTTATCTAAAGAAAATGAAAAAAATCCTGGAGAAAACTTGATACAAGCATTTAATAGTGATACAATGGAAACCCCAGATTATAAAGATGTAAAAGTAGCATTTAAAGTAACAGAGCCAAATACATCAGATAGAATAATAATAAATAGTGCAGAAATAAGTAAAGACAGTGATGAAAATGGCGAAGAAGTAGAAGATATAGACTCTACTCCAGATGAATGGATTGATGGAGAAGATGATCAAGATATTGAAAAGATTTATGTACAATATTTTGATTTAGCTTTAAGAAAATGGGTAAGCCATGTTATACTAATTGAAGATGGTGTAGAAAAAATAAAAGATACAGGTCACTTTGCAGAACAAGATCCAGAACCAGTAGTAAGAGTAGATTTAAACCAAAACAGAATAGATAATACAATTATTAAATTTAAATATCAAATAAGAATAACTAATGAAGGTGAAATTGCAGGATATGCAACAGAAATATCAGATTATATTCCAGAAGGATTAGAATTCAATCAAGCAGATAATCCATTATGGAAAGAAGTAGATGGAAAGATAGTTACAGACCAATTAAAAAATACTTTATTAAAACCAGGAGAATCAGCAACAGTAGAAGTAATACTAACATGGATAAATGATGAAGAAAATATGGGTGTAATGGTAAATACAGCAGAAATAAGTGAAGACAAAGATGAAGATGGAGAGGAAGTAGAAGATATTGATTCAACTCCAAATAATAAAGAAGAAGGAGAAGATGATATAGATGATGCACCAGTAGCACTTACAATGGTAACAGGTAGTACTCCATTATACATTGGTTTAACTGCAGGAACACTAGCAATAATAGCGGGAGGAGTATTCTTAATTAAGAAATATGTAATTTAAAGAAAGGAAATAGAGTATGAATCAAATATTGTCTATGCAAACACAAGGACAAATGCCAAATGAAAAGATTCCAAAACAAAAAAAGCCTAAAAAAGAAAAGCAAATAAATTATGGCAGACCGAGTGATAAAGCAAATATAGTTTCAATAGTAAGAGTATTTTGCATACTAATAATGCTATTTGGTTTAGTATTAGCCGGAGATGCAACCTATGGAATTGTAAGTTCTAAACCAAGTTTAAAAGATAATGTAAATGTAACTGCTAATGCAATAGGTACAGAAGTTACTATTAAAGCTGTGGGAAGTATGCCAATACAAAAGTTAATATATAAATGGGGACAAGGAGAAGAAACTGTAGTACAAGGAAATGGCACAGTAAAATTAGAGGCAACAGTAGAAATCCCAACTGGAAATAATATATTAAATATGACAGTAATAGATTACTATGGAAATAAATCTGAATTCCAAAAACAATATATTAATGAATTGGACAATACTTCAAAACCAACAATCGAAATGAGTGTTTCAGGAAATATGTTAAATATTACAGCTACAGATGAAACAGAAATGTCTTACTTAACATATAGCTGGAATAATGGTACAGCAACTAGAGTAGACATTGACCAAAATGCTGTAGATAAAACTATATTAAAAACAAGTATAGAAGTTGAAAAAGGAGAAAATACTTTATCTATAGTAGCAGTAGATGCTAATGGCAATACAGCAACAAGAACAGAAAAAGTAAAAGGAGCAAATAAACCAACATTTACAGTAGCTGCTGATGGAACTAACTTAATAATAAATGCAAAAGATGAAGAAGGAATTAATAAGATTGAAATAACTGTTGATGGTGTTACATCAGAAGCAGATGTAGACAATCTTAAAGAATTAAGAGCAACTCAAGCTATTACTCCAGGAACGCATACAGTAACAATAAAAATAACCAATATTAGTGGATTATCTGAAGAACAATCTTTCGCAGTAACATTATAAAATCTGAAAGGATGGAACTATGAAAAATGTATATTTAATAGATGAAGATGATAAGGAAATCTTCTTAAAAGAATTAAAAAAGGCAATGAAAAAGGAACAAAATGTTAGTATTACAAAAGTAACATTAAAAAATTTAAAAGAAAAATTTAAAACTATTCCAGATATTTGCATAATAAATGAAGAAAATATAAATATGGATATCAAAGAGTTATTTAAAGAGATAAAAGATATAGGACAAAATGTAAATGTACCTTTTATAGTTCTAACTCCTTCAGAAGATGAAGAACATATATTAGATATTTTAAAAAATGATGTAGAAATTTGCTTAAAATATCCATTAAATTACAATATAGTATATTATACAATAATGAACTTTATAAAATTACTAAATAGAAACAGAACAGTAAGCCCATTAACTGGGCTTCCTGGAAATACTCAAATTCAATCAGAAATGCAGGAAAGATTAGAAAAAGGTGAAAAGTATGCATTAATGTATATAGACCTAGATAATTTTAAAGCATATAATGATACTTATGGATTTTCAAATGGTGATGAAATAATAAAACTAACAGCAAATATTATTACTAAAAATGTATTAGAAAAAGGAAAAAATGAAAGAAATTTTGTTGGTCATATTGGTGGAGATGATTTTGTTGCAATAGTTGAAGAAAACGACTATGAAGAAATATGCCAAAATATAATAGCAGAATTTGATAGAAGTGTTGTTAAATATTTTAATAAAGAAGATATAGAAAGAGGTTACTTAGAAGTAGAAAATAGAAAAGGAGTAATAGAACCATTTCCATTAACAACAATAAGTATAGGAGTTGTAGAAGTAACAAAAGATAGATTTAAAAATACTTTGGAAATAGGAGAAGCGGGAGCTGCAGTTAAACATTTAGCAAAAACTATATGGGGCAGTACATATGTAATAGATAGAAGAAAAAACAGAGAAGAAATATATGATAAAGCCCAAAATAAAAAAATAAATTAGTATTAAAATAAAAATGAAATAATGTTAAAAAATAATTATTTTAAATATATTGTAAAAAAATGCAAAAAACTTTTTTGAAAAAATTCAAAAAAATTCAAAAAAGCTATTGCATTTTTTTTTACGTTGTATTAAAATTTAATTGAAGTGGAGAAAAGTGGTGTAAAGTGCCACAAAGTGAAAAGGATGTGAAGAAAAGTTGTTAATAGGGGAATATGAACATTCTCTAGATGTAAAAGGCAGATTAATAATGCCAGCAAAAATAAGAGAAGATCTAGGAGAAAAATTCATAATAACCAAAGGTCTAGACGGTTGTTTATTTGGCTTTTCAAAAAATGAATGGAACAACTTTGAGGAAAAATTAAAAACACTTCCACTTACAAATAAAAATGCTAGAGACTTCGTAAGATTTTTCTTATCTGGAGCTATAGAATGTGAAATAGACAAACAAGGTAGATTTTTAATAGCTGGTAATCTAAGAGAATATGCTGGATTAGAAAAGGAAGCAGTAATTATTGGAGTTGGCACTAGAATTGAAATTTGGAACAAGGATAAATGGAAAGCATATAATAGCGAAGAAAACTTATCAGCTGACCAAATTGCTGAAAATATGGCAAACCTTGGAATGCTTGGTATATAATCCTACTAAGGTTTATATAGATTTTTACTTAAGAATATAAATAATAAACATAAGAAAAAATGTTTAAAAACTAATGATAAAGTCCCAAATGGGATTTTACAAATGAGAAAGAGCTATTATACAAAAGGTAAACCGTACTAACGAAAGTTGGCAAAACTTAAACTAAAGAATCCAAACTAAAGATAACCAATCTCCTTTCCTTTCTAAATAAATAAAGGAATGTTTACAAAAGATAAATTGAACAAAAGATAAAATTTACTAAAGAAAATTATAAAATAAACATTAGATAAAGTAAAGTAAATATATGCTCAACAGTTGGCATTTATTGCCAACTGCTTGTGCAATTTTATAAAAAAGATAAATAAAATAATTTACTAATATAAGAAATTCAAAATAAAAAGGAGTTTTAATTGGAATTTAAGCATATACCAGTTCTTTTAAAAGAAACACTAGAAGGATTAAATATTAAGCCAAATGGGATATATGTTGATGGAACAATAGGAGGAGCAGGACATAGCAAAAAAATAATTGAAAAATTATCACCTGATGGATTTCTAATAGGAATAGACAGAGATGAGGAAGCACTAAAAGCAGCAGCAGAAAATTTAAAAGAATATAAAAATTATAAATTAGTACATGGTAATCATGATGAAATTAAAGAAATATTATCAAAATTAAATATAGATAAAGTTGATGGAATATTGCTTGATTTAGGAGTGTCATCATATCAACTAGATGAAAAAACTAGGGGATTTAGCTATATAAGTGATAATAAGCTAGATATGAGAATGGATAAAGAACAAAGATTATCAGCTTATGATGTTGTAAATACTTATAAAGAAGAAAAATTAGCAGACATTATATACAAATATGGTGAAGAAAGATTTTCTAGGAAAATTGCAAGAAATATTTGCCAAGAAAGAGAAAAAAGACCAATAGAAACAACAAAAGAGTTAGCAGATATAATTGAAAAATCAGTACCATATAGTAAAGATGGACATCCAGCAAAAAGAACATTCCAGGCAATAAGAATAGAAGTTAATAATGAAATAGAACCATTATATAATACTGTAATGGATTGCATAAATTTATTAAAAAATGGTGGAAGGTTATGTATTATAACATTTCATTCATTAGAAGATAGAGCTGTAAAAGAGGCATATAAAGATGCAGAAGGAAAATGTACATGCCCTAAAGACTTACCATATTGTGTATGTGGAAGTAAAACACTTGGAAAAATAATAAATAAAAAACCAATAGAAGCAAGTGAAGATGAATTAAAAATAAATTCAAGGGCAAAAAGTGCTAAATTAAGGATATTTGAAAAAAGAGAAGCTATAACAGATAACTAAATTCTTCTCTTTAAAGTTAGAATAGAAAAGAGGTGATAACTTATGATAGACTATTATGAATATGAAACTAGTCCTAGAAAAATAGAGCCAGAATATGAACCATCTAATTTAAAAAGAACAAATACTCAAAAGAAAACAAAAAAGGCTCAAAATAAATCTGTAAAAGAAAATAGGAAGACAGCAAAATACGTAGTAGAAATTGTTATTGCATTTGCAGTACTATTAACCATAAGTTATCGTTATTCATTAATAAATACAAGATTTGCGGAAAAAGAAAATCTAAAAACACAACTTTCAGATTTACAAAAACAAAATGCTCAATTACAACTTAATATTGAAACAGGAACAAACATTAATAATATTGAACAACAAGCTAAAGAAAAATTAGGAATGAAAAAATTAGACAATAGTCAAAAAGTCTATGTAAGTTTACCTAAAGAAGACTATGTCGAATCAAGTACTGAACAAGTTGAAACAGGAGAAGAAGAAACCTGGTGGCAAGCATTAATTAATGATTTGTTTGGCAAATAATCATAAATGATAAAAATTAAAT
>CAWVEX010000066.1:0-7038 GCA_963928415.1 Bacillota bacterium
GAATTATATTTAATAGACTCTGATTCTTTAGAACTGTCTACATGTATGGAACAAGAAATAATTGAAAAATTAAATTCAGGAGAATATGTATATGAAAGTGAAAAACACAAAATGCCAGGGATTGATAAGGAGGAAAAGTCATAATGCAATTACAAGACATTAGATTAATGAATGATACCATGATATTATATTTAAAAAAAATGGGAAAAAGTAGTAAAAGAAATGAAATCATAAATATTATTTTAAAAGATGATTCATGCTTTTTTAAGATGAATAAAGAGGATGCACATATAATACTTGAAGATATCGGTATAGAAAAAGATAAGGTTAATTTAATATATTCAAATTTAACATCAAGTGATAATTATTATAAATTACAAAAAGAAGGAAAAATTAATGAAAATGATGATGATATTATTTTAAAATATAAAAACTATGAATATGATGATTTATTTAAACAAAATAAATCATGGATAAAAGAAAATCATATAGTAGAAAATGGAACTGCAATATCTAAATATAAAGAATCAATATTAAAAAAAATTATAAATAAGATAAGAAATATATTTAGTAAAAATTAAAAGAATATAATAATGTTTATGATAGAATAAATAAAAAATTGAAGGAGTTTTTTAAATTTCAATAAAATACATAAATTTTATAATAAGAAAAATCATATATATTATGATATAATTTTGATTAGTTATAGGGGGAAGGTATATATTTTTACCACAAAAATGAGCAATTTCTTATAACTGTAGGAAAATGTTAATTATTTAGATGCCTACAAAGCAACCACTTTGACGAATTGAAATAGGCGCTGAAAGCCTTATTATCAAGCATTTAGACCAGTAGTGACAGGGTACACAATTATGTGTGGTTAAATAGGAAGAGTTGCGAAGAGGATAGATATAGTAAGCAAATTAAAAATATGCATACAGCGACAAGCGTTTCAAAGGATGAGAAAAACTATAGAGGAAGGAATATTTAGTTTAAATAGTAAATTTCAATGAATAGATACAAAGAGAAAACATTCTTTATTAGTATAAATAGTAATTAATCATCCATGTAAATTATATGTAGATAAGATTAAATAAGAACAAATATATATTGCAAATTAGGAGGTAAATATGAAGAATACAAATTTATTAAAAGTTCTAAAAATATTATTAATATTAATGACGGTCATTCCATTAATTTTAATAATAATATTTAATATAATTTTAAAAAATGCTTTTGCTGTTTATAATTCTACAAATTTTATACTATTTTTAATTATAGAACTAATAAATATTATGTTATTAATAAAATTTGTTGTATTAAAAAAAGATATAAGTAAAAAAACAATTATTTTAATCACAATTTATTTAATAATAACAGCATTAATCCCAATTTTTCATACAGGTTCGACTTATGCTCCTGAAGGACCTGATGCATATTTAATGGGAGTTGCCTTAAAAGAAAACTATAGAGATATTTATGGAATTGATATAACATATTTTGTAAAAATATTTATGAATTAAAATAAGAAGGAAAAGCTGAAGATAGTATATTGAATTAAAAAACAAAAAGTAACTTAAGATTTAGATAGATTACTTTGGAAAGCAAGCATTTAACTAATAAAAAAATAAAATATATAGAAAAGGTATATATGTTGACATAAAAGTGAGTAATTCTTATGACTGTAGAAAATGTTAATTATTTAGATACTTACAAAATAACAACTTTGACGTGTTAAAAATAGGCACTTAAAGCTTTATTATCAAGCATTTAGACTAGTAGTGGCAGGGTACACAATTATGCGTGGTTAAATAGAAAGAGCTCAGAAGAAGATAGATATTTAAAACAAATAAAGAGGGATAAAGAAAATATATGATAATTAAGTTATATAAAACAGGGTTGGTATAAAGTCCAATAAGTATAAAAAAAGTAAAAATTTAAAAATGTATAATTAAGAGAAAAGTTGATTTATCATATGCGAGAAATAATTCCCAAAAACTTAAAAAACTTGCTTTTGGGAAATAGACCTGATATAATAGTTTTGGAGGCGATTTAATGAAAATAATAGAAAGAGATTATTTAAATAAATTAATAGGCGTCATCGGAACACCTGATATAAAAATAATAACAGGAGTTAGACGTAGTGGTAAATCCAAGCTTTTGTCTCAATTTAAAGAATATATAAGAAAACATATAGAAAATTATAACATTATAGACATAAATTTTAATGAATTAAAATATGAAAATTTGAAAGAATATCATGCATTAAACGATTACGTTGGATCTAAATATATAGCTGAAAAGAAAAACTTTGTTTTAATAGATGAAGTTCAAATGTGTGAAGGATTTGAAAAAGTTATAAACAGTTTTCATGCATCTGAAAAGTATGATATCTATATTACAGGTTCAAATGCTTTTTTATTAAGTAGTGATTTAGCAACATTATTTACAGGAAGAACTTTTGAAATAGAAATTTTTCCTTTTTCTTTCAAAGAATTTATAAAATATTACAATTATACTGATTTGGATGATGCATTTAAGAAGTATATATTAAACGGAGGAATGTCTGGTTCTTATTTATATGAAAATGAAACAGATAAATACAAATATATATTAGATGTATATAGAACATTAATAGTGCGTGACATTAATGAAAAATATAAAATAAGAAATGAAGATTTATTAGATAGTTTGACAAACTTTATGATGGATAATATATCAAATATAACATCAGTAAGAAGTATAACTAATTCATTAAAAAGAGCTGATGATACATTAAATCATAAAACAATAGGTTCATATATTCAATATTTATGTAATGAATTTCTATTTTATAAAGTTAGAAGATATGACATACAAGGAAAAAGATATCTGGAATCACAAGATAAATATTATTTAGTTGATCCAACATTTAAATATGCAAAATTAGGAATGAAAAATATGAACTATGGTAGAAATTATGAAAATATAGTTGCAATAGAGTTATTAAGACGTGGATATGAAATATATGTTGGAGAATTATATAATTGTGAAGTTGATTTTGTTGCAATGAAGAGAGATGAAAAGTTATATATTCAAGTATCAGATAACATTGATGATGATAAGACTTTGGAAAGGGAAGTAAGGCCATTATTAAAAATAAAAGATGCATACCCTAAAATTATAATAGCTAGAACTAAGCATGATATGTATCTCTATGAAGGTATACAAATTTATGATATAGCTAAATGGTTGGCAGAATAAAAAGGTTAAGATTACAGAAAATTTATTTAAATACATAATGTATTAAAAATTAGTACATTATAATATAACATGGTACACAATTAAGTAGGAAGAATAGGTATTCAAAGAAAATCAAGAGGGATAAAGAAATAATATGATATTTATAGATTTAGATAAAAATAATGAACTTCCACAAATTTCTTTATTTCAAGGACCAATTAATATAAAGAAAAATGGAAGAATAATAGTTAGAAATTCTGTTTTAGAAGATATAGATACTATTTCAGAGCAGGATTTAGAATATATACTAAAAAATTTCAAACAATATATATCTCCAATACTAACAAGTGGATATATACCAAATGAAAATGTAATGAGAATAATAGAGAGGATTGCTCCAGAGTTCAAAGTAAGATTTAAAACAGAAAAGCCAGGTACAAGTAAAATAGTAGCTATAAGTCCAAAACAATATTTTGAAGGAGAGAAAATATTTAAAAGAATTATAGATGGAACAAAACAAGAATGGACAGAACTTCAAAAAGCTAAACATTTATATAATGAAATAGGAATAAATTTATCAGCAGATTTAAATGTTTTGCAGCATACTCCAAATGCAAAATACCATGAAGAGTATTCTAGAAATATATTCACATCTATTTCAAAAAATTGGGGCATATGTGCTTCTTTTGCCTTAGCTTACGATTATCTATGCTATAGATTAGGCTTAGATAGTACAATTTTGTCAGAAGAAGGCCATGATTTTGTAATGATAACTGATTCAAATAATAGAGATTATTTAACAGATCCTACTTACGATTCTGCAAGACTAAAGTTTGGATTAAGAACAAGAAATTTTGCTATTCCTAAAGAAAAGTTTGAAGATAATTCTGAAGGTAATTCTCATGATTTAGGTCAAACAGATGCCGGAGAATATGAATTTTCTTCTTTAAGTGATAAAGAATTAAAAGAAATAGACAGAAGTATAGGTTATTTAGATAATTTTGGAGGAAATTATACAGATGATGCTTTAAGCAGACTTGCTGATGATTTAGAAGGTAATAATTTTTATGAAAAGGCAATTAGTTTTATTGAAAAAATAAAAGATATTAAAGCAATTGGTAAACCTACAGATTCAGACTATGTATTTGTAATTAAATGGATATTATCTAAAAACAGAGATATAGAATTTGCTAAAAGTATAAATGTAACAAGTTATGCATATGAAGATACAAAAGAATTACCAAGAAAAATTCTATTTAGAGTAGTAGAAGAAGATGGAAGTAAAAGATATTACGACTTTGACTACAAAACTAAAGAGTATAGAGAAATTAAAGAATTAAATTTAAATGATGTTAATAGGGAACTAAGCCTATAAAAAGTTTTAAAAATGCAAAATTAATTATGAAATTTATATTGACCCTATAATGTAAAAGGATTATTAAAAAATACAAATTTCGACAAAAAGTCACAAAAAAGACTTACATAAATAAAGATAATATGCTATAATATTTAAGAAAAAAATAACATATATTAATTTTAGGTTTAATTGGAAACGCACATTTTTTATAAAATGATAACGAACAACACATATAAATTGTATGTGTTGTTTTAGTTTGTAAAAATGAAAGGAGAAAAAATCATGCCAAAAACAAAACTTCAAGATTTCGTATATACTATTATAATGGTAATAGTTATGGTATATGCAATGATTGCTTACAATGTTGCTATAGGAATGGGAGGAATGAATAATAATGTATTTTTAATTTCACTAGGTGAATTACCAATAATGGGAGTAATTGCATTTTTATTAGAATTTTTCTTTGTTGGAAAAGTAACTAAACATATAGCTTTTAAAGTAATTGATCCTAAAAAGACTCAACCAATATTTATAATACTAACTATTTCATCATTAATTGTTTGCTTTATGTGCCCAATTATGAGCTTTTTTGCAACTGTATTATTCAATTTCTCTGGCATAGAAAATTTAATTTCTACATGGTTACAAATAACTGTTAGAAATTTTCCAATGGCATTATGTTGGCAAATATTCTATGCAGGACCATTTGTAAGATTTATATTTAGAAAAATATTTGCAAAACAATTAGCAAAATAAATATAAAAAATTTGAGTAAAAAAATAAGTATAAAATATGCAAAAAGGCATACTAGTTAATTATAACGAGTATGCCTTTTTGCATTGGCTAGAATATCTCCTTCCTTCAACTTTCAATATTAAAGAGCAAAAAAGAAATCAGAGTTATATTTACAATCCTTTTGCTCAAGCTCATTTACATCTCCAAAACCACCACAAAATGATAACTTTATGGATTCAGGATATTTAGGATAAGTAATAATTGGCTTTTCATCATCCAAAAATGAAACGGGTTTTCCTTTTATTGTTTGCCACGTGCCATCAGGATTTTTTAACAAAAGTACTATAGACGAAACTAAATATAAATCGTCATAGAAAGTGACCATTACTTTAGCAGCAAGGACCTCTTGACAAGAGATTGATTCTTCTTCCGAAATCTCATGCAAATTAGTATAGTGGGTTGAAAGAACCTCCAAAAAATTGTTTAATTCCACTTTTAAGCTTTCGAAATACTGGTGAAGATCCTCTAAAGATGGTTTTACAGAAAGACAAATAGTTGCGCTTATAAACGAGCATCCATTAAAAGATCTTCTACTTAGTTGATTGAGTATTACTTGAGTTTTGGCTTTTCTAGAAAAAGTTAGCCTTGCTTTGGAATATAAATCCCGAAACAATTTTTTGAGTGTTTTAAACATATATAAGCCTCCTAAATAAAAGTTTAATAGATATTAACATAAATATAAATAATTGTCAAATAGCTATAAGTCCACCTTTTTAGATATTTTATTATATAGTTTTCCTAAAATGATTGTATTAATAATTTTATTAAATAGTAATTATAAATATAGAAAGTAATTTCAATTAAGAAGAAAATAAAAGGAAACTAAAAAATATAGTTCCCTTTTGTTTTTAATTTAATCCATATAAATTTCCATCAATTAATAATTTAGCTCTTTTTGCAGTTTTTTCATCTGCTTTTAAGGAGTTTTCTATAAACTCAGGATGATTTGTTAAAAATTTTTTCATAGTTTCATCTGGATTTTTAAAATAATTTTTTAGCATTTCTAATTGATTATTATTTATAATTCCATTTTTATTTGCAGTTTCAAATAAAGTATTATCTACATTAACAAGAGATAAAAATTTAATTCCATTTTCTTCAAGTTTTTGTTTTCCACCTTGCATTCTATCAACTACAACACAAGAATAGGCTAAATTTCCTCCTAAATTTTCAATTGCAGGAATCCATGCTCTTAAGTAGCTTGAAGCAACAGTTACTAAATCAGCAATATGTAATACTTTTTTACCTGTAATATCTTTTAACACTATAGTATTTTCCAACTTACTATCACTAACAACTGTATATAAATCTTTATAAATAGAAATATGAGGTTTATTTAATAGATAAGCTAATATATTAGAGAAAAACCAATCTCTTCTTTCACCACCTGAAATATAATCTACATCTTGAATATTTATATTTTCTAAAATATATTTTTTCATTGATTCTATAACATTATGGTAAATCTCATTTTCTTCATATTGTTTTAATACTTTTTTAAAAACTTTCCCAGGCAAAGTTAATTTATTAGAAAGAGAATCATCAATAAAAGCTAAAAGTGAAGTTGCATCTTTTTCACTTCCATATACAAAGTGTGTGTTTATAAAATAAGGTCCAATTTTTCCTGAGGTATACCAAAAAGGTTTATTTTCTTCACAAAATCT
>CAWVEX010000067.1:0-9355 GCA_963928415.1 Bacillota bacterium
CAATTAGTTCTTCTCCTTCTTCTTTTATTTCCTCTTGTCTTTGTACTTCGTCATAATTTACTATGTTGTTTATTATTTTATAATCTATAAATGCAAAAATAACTGTTAAAATTAGTAATACAATAAATGTTTTTGTAAATTTCTTTTTTACTAACCTTATTACTCCAAATACTATTGTTAATATTAGTAATGTTATAATTAGTACATTAAATCCTATAAATATTATTCCTAATGTTCCTAATAAAGGAACAACCGTTAAAGCTGCCATAAACAATCCCCCATATAGATTACTATTTATATAATAATATCATAAAAATAAGAATTACTCTATACCTTAGTATAAAGTAATTATATAAATTGTAGTTAAGATAAATAATTAATCTTAAAGCTTATTAAAAATTAATTTCAATAAGTAAATATCCATTATTATATGTAGCTTTAATAGTGCCTCCGTTTAATTCTATAAGTTTTTTGGCAATGGATAAACCTATACCTGTAGAGTCTTTTGCATTTTCTACTGAAAAATAACGTTCAAAAATTTTTTGAACTGTCGTTGTATCAAGAAGATTTGCTTTATTTGAAAATATGATTATCCCATTATCTTTCATTGTAACTTTAAAATCTCCTGAGCTGTATTTCGTAACATTGGATAAAATATTTTCAAATATTCTTATAATTGAAATTTTATTTACTAGTTTATAAATTTTTTTATTACAAATAGAAACTTTTGGGATAATATTTTTTTCTTTGAAAATATTGTAATAACCTAGTAATGTTTCTTCTAAAATTTCATTAATGCAACATTCTTCTTTTTCTATATCAACATCCATTAATTTAGAAAACTCAAATAATTGGTTTGTAAGTTCTGTAATTTCATTAGCTTTTTTCTCAATTATTTTTAAATATTGTTTTTGTTTACTTGATAAGCTTTCTTTTAATACTAAATCAATATATCCTTTAATAGATGTTAAAGGAGTTCTTAAATCATGTGATATATTAGTTATTATTTTCTTTAACTCTTGATTTCCACTTTTAAATTGAATAGTTTGTTTTCTTAAATCTATAAGGTTATTATTTATATTTATAGCCAAATTTTTAATATCCTTATCTGATGATGATATAGTTATTATATTATTTGTATCCGATTTTAATATATAAGTAAAAGCTTTTTCAATTTCTTTAATTGAATGTTTTATAATACATAATTTTATAATTAAAAATATAGATACAATGAGTAATATGATTGTAAGTAACAATAAACTAATATTCACTTCTTTCCCCCTATTTTAGCTCTTTTTTAGAAAAAATATATATTCCAAAAATGTTTATTATGATTATTAATGTAATAGAATATATAGGCATTTGTTTCAAATATTCTAGTCTATTATTTTTAATTTCCATAGCTTGTCCCTCTGGAATTGCAAGATAAAATAATCTTGCTTGTTTAACTTTATCATCTCCTGGATAATTTGGATTAGGTTCTTGGCTAATAATGTGTTTGTTTCCATTTTCAAAATAACCATTTTCAATATATTTGTTAGCATGAACTATTGAGCCCAGAGCTTCTTGAAGTATAAATAATGCTATAAAGAGAATTATACAAATTATTGTTGATAAAGTTATATCTGAACATAACATTGCTATAAAATTATATATACTGCAAAAAAATATGATTATCAAAGTAGTATTTAGCATAGTCATCAAAACTTGAGTTAAAGTCATTTTCATATGTCCAAATAAAGGCATTCCAATTAAAAGAACTATTACTAAATAAATCATTTCACAAAAAATTGAAACTACTATGCTAATAATAAGATTTGATAAAAAAATTGAAACTCTACTATGTCCAACTATAATTTTATTTCTTATAATACCTTGTGAATGTTCTTTGCCAACAAAAATACTTACGAATATAGCTATAAAAAATCCTATATATATTATAAATTCATTAACTATTTCATCTAAATATGTATTTTTAAATATAATATTGTTATTATAATATCTATATAGCATAAATCCAGCAATTCCAATAGTTAAAAATATAAATAAATAAAATATAATATCTTTTTTTAATCTAAAAAAGCCTGCTTTTAATAGTTTAATCATTGTTTGCACCTCCTATCAAATTTAAATAATAATTTTCTAATGATTCTTCTTTTTCTTTAAAATCATTTACAATACAATTTCTTTTTGAAAGTGCAATAACAAGATCTGATACATTTATTTTTTCATATATATCTATTATATTATCTGAAATAACTTTATAGTTTAAATTCTGCTCTTCTAAATACTTAACACATTCTTTTAAGTTAGTTATATTAATTTGTGTCCTAGTTTTAAAATTTTGTTCTAATTCATCTTTATTAATTTCTTTTATAATACGCCCTTTGTCTATAATACCATAACAAGTTGCAATCTTAGATAATTCATCTAAGTAATGGCTTGAAATTAAAAAAGTAATGCCTTTTTCTCTATTTAATCTTAAAATTAATTCTCTTATATCTATTATTCCCTCAGGATCCAATCCATTTATAGGTTCATCTAAAATTAGCAAATCAGGATTACCTACTAAGGCAATAGCTATTCCTAGTCTTTGTTTCATTCCTAGTGAAAAATGTTTAGCTGTTTTTTTACCTGTATTTTCTAATCCTACAATTTTAAGTATTTCCTCTAATTTACTGTATGAAGGTAATCCCATAACTTTATATTGTTCTTTAAGATTATCTAGAGCTGTCATATCTGAGCAAATTGATGGTGTTTCTATAATTCCCCCTATTCTTTTTCTTACTTCTCCAATTTTTTTGCTATTATTAGAAATACCAAAAAGAGTGTATTCTCCTGATGTAACTCTTTGTAAACCACAAATTAATCTTATCAATGTTGTTTTTCCTGCTCCATTTTTTCCAATTAATCCATATATAGAACCTTTTGGAATGTGCATAGAAAGATTATTTAAAGCTTTAAAATGACCATACTTTTTTTCAATATTCTTTGCTTGTAAAATGTACTCCATTTTCTTTTACCTCCTTTATGAAATAATTTTATCATAAAATAGTAAAGAAAGCAGTTAAGAATTAGTTAAGATTTTAATCATATAATTTAAAACCAATCCCCCATACAGATTCTATATATTCAGCTTTGGTAATATTTCTTATTTTTTTCCTTATATTACTTATATGAACTTTTAAAGAATTTTCATCATATTGCTTAGTATAAATTAAATTATTGTTATTATTACTATTTAATAAGACTATTAATTTAGTTTTAGTTATAATCTCTTTAGGATTTAAAAGTAATTGTTCTAAAATCTGATACTCAATTTTTGTTAAACTAATTTTTTCTTTATTAATATATAAATTATGTGTTGTTCTTTCTAAAATCATATCTTTATATACTAAATTTTCTTCTTTTTTATTCATTCTCAATTGAACTTTTATTCTTGCTAATAATTCATTTGTATCAAATGGCTTAGTTATATAATCATTTGCTCCAATGGTTAAAGAGTTTACTTTGTCTTCAGTTGATATTTTTGCACTTATTACTATAATTGGAATATCGGTTACTTTTTTTATAATTTCTTCTCCTGCTATTTTAGGAAGCATTAAATCAAGCAATATTAAATCAATATCATTTTTCTCTATTAATGATATTGCATCTAGTCCAGAATAAGCACTTAAAACCATATACTTTTCTTTTTCTAAAATATCTTTTATTAAATTATGTATATCTAAATCGTCTTCTACTATTAATATTTTTTTCATTAAAAATTTCACCTATATTTTACTAATTTTTGATATCATTATACAATGAGAAAGAAATATTTTCAACTAATTATTCTCTAATTATTTTTAGTATTTTAAAATAAAAAATACCTCCTTGCTAAACATTTTTGTCTAACAAGAAAGGTTCAATTTTCTTTTTAAAAAAGATAATTATAAATTTTATTCTTTTAATGTATATTCACTTATATCAGGTTCTGTAAATATTGAATCATCAACACTATCAAATTTATATTCTTTTTCAGATTGCTCTTCACCAAATGTTAATTTTACAATTAAGCCAGTATTTTTGTCTAAAATTGTTTCAGAATCTTCAGAATTTAAAGACGTTAATGACATAAAGTTTTTTATACTATAACATTCTTTTCCATTATAATTAACTGATTTTATATTTGCAGAAATACAGCTTAAAAATGTTTGCCATTTACTTTCTGATTCTAAACCATTATATAAATTTACAGTCATAGTCATATCAGTATCTAATTCAGCTATTTTATCCTCATCATAATTAAAAAATCTATCTATTCTTTCACCATTATTATATATTGAAATTTTTGATATTTCTCCATTTAAGTTTCTTTCTATAAATGCTACCTGCTTTTTATCTTTTTTATAATATTCCATAGTTACTATAGTTCCATCATTATCTTTAGTAACTGATTTCATATAATAATTAGAACTATTAAAATATGGCTTTATCTTATTTTGCAAACCTGTAACTATAACATAATTTCTAATTGCATGAATTAAAAACACAATAATTAAAATTGCTATTATAATTCCTATTATTTTTAATACTTTTTTTATTTTCATATTCAATTCCCCCTATTTCATTAAATAAAATATATTAATCTCCAAGACTAATTCCAATATCTCTTGCTGTTTTTACAAGTTCACAATCTGGTGTAACTAATCTTACATTACTTTCTTTTGTTCCACCCTCAACAGCACCAAGCTTTTTATTTTCTCCAACAACTTCTTCTAGTGGTACATAATCTAATTTTCCATTTTTTATAACAGTTAAAACTCCAAAGGTTCCTTGCATTGCAAGTTCCATTGCTTTAGCTCCATACTTTGTAGATAAAACTCTATCATAAGCAGAAGGAGTTCCACCTCTTTGCATATATCCAAGAGTTGTACATCTTGCCTCTAAACCTGTAAGTTTTTCTAGTTCTTTTGCTACTCTTTCTCCTGCTCCTGAAAATTTTATGCTAATTCCAGTTCCATTATCTATATTTGCTTTATATGTTGAAGCTTCACCATCTTTTGGCATTGCTCCTTCTGATACAACAACAACGCTAAATTGTTTTCCAATAGAAATTCTTTTCTTTATAGCTTCTGCTGCTTTATTTATATCATAAGGAATTTCAGGGATTAAAACAACATCAGCACCACCTGCTATTGCAGATTCTAATGCAATCCAACCTGCAAATCTTCCCATAACCTCTAAGCACATTATTCTATGATGTGTTTCTGCAGTTGTATGTAATCTATCTAATGCTTCTGTTGCAACAGATACTGCTGTGTTATATCCAAAAGTTACTTCAGTACAAGCCACATCATTATCTATTGTTTTTGGAACACCAATTACATTTATTCCTTTAACAAATAAATCTCTACCAGATTTTTGAGTACTATCTCCACCTAATGTAAATAAGCAGTCAAATCCAGCGTTTCTAAAGTTTTCAATACATAAATCAGATAAATCTTTGTATTCTACTGTTCCATCAGGATTTTGGACTTTATAATTAAAAACTATTGTATTTGTTGAAGATCCAATTATTGAGCCTCCTTTTGGTAATATACCCGAGGCAATTGGATTTTTATCCAATCTAATATATTTATTTTCGACTAATCCTCTAAAGCCATCTATATATCCATAACATTCTATTCCATTTTGTTCAGCTGTTTTTTTAATAGCTCTAATTACAGGATTAAGACCTGCAACATCTCCACCATTAGCTAAAATTGCAACTTTTTTTATCATTTTATTTTCCTCCTTAGTTATTTTTATATAATATATACCTTTTGTAAATTTTTTAATACATTTATTTATTTTTATCATTATGATGTTTATTTCTTTTAATTTTTACTATTTTTCTAATTAATACAATTACAAGTATGAATACAATAAATAGTAAAAATCCTGCAAATCCCCATAAAGAATAATTTATTATTTTTCTTAATCTAGTTATAACATTTTCTTTTTGTTTTTCTTTTTCTCCTAGCATATCTACATCTAATTTTACTTGATATACTGTTTTTTCTTCATCATTTGATACTATTATATTAATTAGGTTTTCTCCATCTACTATATTATCTGCACCTAATATTTCAATATTTGCATCATTATCATTAGATAAAGCACTTACATTAAGACTTGTAAGTTCATTATCTTCTAAAGAAGATTCATAATAAAATATATTTGAATTAAATACTGGATTTAAATCTATTCCTTCAATCTCTAAACTATTTAGTTTTAAACTAACTTCAGGCTCTTTTAAAACATTAATAGTATATACTTTTGATGTTCCATCTTCTGCTGTAACTCTTATGCTAACAGTATTTTCATTTTTAGTAAGCTTAGTATTTCCTGAAATTCTTACAATAGCACCTGCAGCTTCAGGCTCTGCATTAATATCTATTGATGTAACATCTTTTGGAATAATTACAGTATATATAGAATTATTTTTATTAAAATAAGGATTTAAATTATATCCTTCTACTTCTAAAGAGCTTAAATTTTTATTAGCTCTTTCCTCTTTTGCTTCTTCTTTACTTAATTCATTTGTTTGAACAGATTCATTTGTAATATTTGTACTCTTTTCACTTGCTGCATAAACTGAATTTATTCCTAATACTAATGTTAAAATAATTGTAATAATTATAATTGATACATTTAATTTCTTCATAATTGATATCCTTTAGTTTAATTTTTTTGTTTCTACTTTGATAGTATAACATTATAAAATTTCTTAGTCAATGAAAATTGCAAAAAAATAGTACCTGTTTAGCAAGGCACTACAAATATTTTTTTATCAATCTTTTCTTAACCTCAAAACTTTCTCTTGTTGAAGTAAAAAAGAATACATAACAATATATTTATCATTATTTTTTGTATAATATTCTTTATTTGAATATCATAACTTTTTCTAAGAATTTCTTCTTGTATATTATCATTCATCGCAAACTCCTTTGCTTTAAAATCAATATTATTTCTTAATCTTAGTTATAGCTAATCCATCCCCTACTTCTAATATTTTTGTATCTAATTTAGGATTATCTGTCGTAAGCTTTATGTATTCTCTCAAATGAGTAACTGCAGTACGTTGTTTATGTTTGTTATAATCGCTCATTACATAACCCTTATATAAAATATTGTCAGCAAATATAATTCCATCTTCTTTAAGTAGTCTTAAAGCTTGTTCTAAGAAAAATGGATATTTACCTTTAGCTGCATCAATAAATACCATATCATATTTTTTGTTTATTGTAGGTAATATTTCTACTGCATCACCCTCTAGTATATTAATTGTTTTATCTTTATCTATAATCTTAATATTTTCTTTAGCTTCTTTAATTCTTTCTTCATCTCTTTCTATTGTATCTATAAATCCACCTGGCTCAAGAAATTTTGAAAAGCATATTGCAGAATAACCAACTGCAGTTCCTATTTCTAAAATTGCCTTTAGCTTTATTTCTTTCATTATATTTTCGATTACTTCTAAAGTATCATCCATTATTATTGGAATATGGTTTTCTAATGCTTTTTTCTTTATATCTTCTAAATTCATATCTAATTTATACCTTTCTAATATATTTAATTAGGGACAGTTCCTTAATTAGAAATAACTTCAAAGATTTGAAATATTTAACTAAAGTCTGTCCCTAAATAAATTTAATTAATCATTTTGTGCTCTTTTAGCTTGTCTTTCTCTTGTTTTTGTGTCTAATATTTTCTTTCTTAATCTTATATTTTTTGGTGTTACTTCAACAAGTTCGTCATCAGCAATAAATTCTATTGATTGCTCTAATGACATTTTTAGTGGTGGAACTAAACGAAGTGCATCATCTGATCCAGAAGCTCTAGTATTAGTTAAGTGTTTTTCTTTACATACATTAATAGATATATCTTCATTTCTTGAGTTAATGCCTACTATCATACCTTCATATACTTCAACACCTGCTCCAATTAATAGTTCTCCTCTTAATTGTGCATTGTATAAGCCATAAGTAATTGAAGTACCTGCCTCAAAAGCTACTAAAACTCCTCTTGTTCTTGATTGTATTTCACCTTTATATGGTTCATAGTCTTTAAATACGCTTGACATTGTTCCTTCACCCTTTGTATCTGTAAGGAATTCTGTTCTGTAACCAATTAAACCTCTAGCTGGAATATCAAATTCTATTTTTGTATGTCCTGGTTCTGCTGGTTCCATATTAACCATTTCAGCTTTTCTTCTTCCTAGTTTTTCAATAACATTTCCAACACTATCATCTGGAACATTTACACTTAATGTTTCAATAGGTTCACATTTCACTCCATCTATGTCTTTAAAAATAACTTTTGGACGAGATACTAAAAGTTCAAATCCTTCTCTTCTCATATTTTCAATTAATATAGATAAGTGTAATTCGCCTCTACCACATACTTCAAAACTTTCAGCTTTATCAGTTTCTTTTACTCTTAAAGAAACATTTCTTTCAAGTTCTTTAAATAATCTATCTCTAATATGTCTTGATGTAACAAATTTTCCTTCTTTACCAGCAAGTGGTCCATCATTTACACTAAATGTCATAGAAACTGTTGGTTCATCAATATTTACAAAAGGAATTTTTTCTGGATGATCAATGTCACATATTGTATCACCAATATTAATATCTGGTATTCCAGATACAGCAACTATATCCCCTGCTTTTATTTCTTCTGCTTCAACTCTTTTTAATCCTTCATATGTAAATAGTTTTGCAAGTTTACCTTGAGCATTTTTATCTTCTTTGCAAATACTTACTGATTGACCAGCTTTTATTGTTCCTCTTTCAACTCTACCAATTGCTATTCTTCCTAGGTAGTCATCATAATCAATATTTGATACTAGTAATTGCATAGGTCCATCTATTTCACATTTTGGTGGTTTAATATAATCAATAATTGTATCGAAAATACATGTAATGTTATCGCTTTCATCATTTAAATTCATTTTAGCAATACCATTTTTAGCAGATGCATATATAACTGGGAAGTCTAATTGTTCATCAGTTGCATTTAAGTCCATAAATAGTTCTAATACCTTATCTACTGCTTTTAATGGATTAGCTCCTGGTCTATCTATTTTATTTATTACAACTATTGGTTGTAGATTTAGTGCTAATGATTTCTTTAATACTTCTCTTGTTTGTGGCATTGGTCCATCAAATGCATCAACCACAAGTAAAACACCATCAACTGTTTTTAATACTCTTTCAACTTCTCCTTCAAAATCAGCATGGCCTGGAGTATCAACTATATTAATTTTTACACCATTATACATAACTGATGTATTTTTAGAAAGAATAGTAATTCCTCTTTCTTTTTC
>CAWVEX010000068.1:0-7781 GCA_963928415.1 Bacillota bacterium
AAATAAAAATAAAATAAAAAATAAAATAAGCAACAAATGTAATTACAAGATGAAACTACAAAAGTAGGAGGATAAACGAATGAGAGAATGGTTAATAACAAATGGAATTGGTGGGTATGCTTCATCAACAGATATGGGAATAAATATAAGAAGATATCATGGATTATTAGTAGCTGCTACAAACCCACCAGGACTTAGAAAATTAATACTTTCTAAAGTAGATGAAAGCATTGAAATAAATGGAAAAAAGTACAATTTGTATTCTAATACATCAGGTGGAATTACAACAGAGGGATACAAGTATATGCAAAAATTTGAAAAAACTATAATTCCTATTTATACATATAAAGTAAGAAATGTAATTATAGAAAAATCAATTTGTATGCTTTATGGAAAAAATACAGTAGTTATTGTATATAGGATAATAAATCAAAAATCTAATGTAAAGCTATTACTTACACCTATAGTTAATTTTAGAGATTTTCATGCAGAAACTCATGACTTAAAATTTAGATACACTCAAAAAATTAACAAAGGTAAAGTTCAGCTAGACTTTGGAGAAAATAAAGGCAAAATTAATTTATATGTAGAAGGTGCAAAATATAAAGAATATATAGATAATATATTTTATTCAATGTTCTATCAAAAAGAAGCATTAAGAGGTTTTGATGCAGAAGAAAATCATGCAGTACCTGGAACTTTTGAAATTGAAATAAAGCCAAATGAGGATAAAGAAATAGTATTCTTTTGTTCTCTTGATGGTGAATATGGTAATACTTTAGAAGAACTACAAAGACTAAGTGGCACAAAAATTATAGAAAACGAAAAAAAGAGAATAAATGAACAAATACAAAAATCTAAGCTTATAGATAGTAAAAGACTACCTAAAGAAGAGGAAGAAAAACAAGCATATATTGATTTAGTAAATGAATATATGGTTGCATCAGACAATTTTATAGTGTATAGACCAAGTATGAAATTACATACCATAATTGCAGGCTATCCATGGTTTCTTGATTGGGGAAGGGATACATTAATTTCTTTTGAAGGACTTTTACTAATATCTAAAAAATTTGATATTGCAAAAGAAGTATTACTTACTTTTGCAAGAAGAATAAAACAAGGCATAGTACCAAATGGATTTGATGAGTATGATGGACATGCTTTGTATAATAGTGCAGATGCATCATTATTATTTTTTGAAGCAGTACAAAAGTATATAGAATATACTGGAGATTATGAGTTCGTAAAAGAACATTTATATGGTAAAATGATAAAAATAATAGACTCATATATAAATGGTACAAACTTAGATGAAAATAATATTAGATTTGACCAAAAGACATTTTTAATTTCTTCTGGAACTATGAACACTCAAAATACTTGGATGGATGCTAAAGTTAAAGGAAAGCCAGTAACTCCTAGAAATGGCAAAGCAGTAGAAATAAATGCAATGTGGTATAATGCTTTAAGAATACTTCAAGATTTATCTAAACATTATATGAAAATGATAAGATTTTATGAATATGGTATGCTTGCTAAAAACTGTCAAAAGTCATTTGTAAAAAGATTTTATAACCCATACAAAAAATGTCTATATGATGTTCTTGGAGATGATAAAATAAGACCAAATCAAATATTTGCTATAAGCTTAAGTAATCCTGTACTTGACTGTGATAAAGATATGGCAAAAGAAGTGTTTGTAACAGTTACACAAAAACTTTTAAATAAATATGGACTTCAGACTTTAGCAAATGGTGAACCAGGCTTTTGTGCAGTATATGAAGGCTCACCTGAAGAAAGAGATAGTCAGTATCATCAGGGAATAACTTGGCCATGGCTTCTAGGTCAGTATTATAATGCTCTTAAAAATCTAATAAAAGCTGAAAAAAATGAAAATAGTAAAAAAAGGCTATTAAATACATTAACTCAATTTAAGATAAATATTGCAAATACTTTTACAAATGAACTTACTAAAGGTAATACAATAGGTAGTATTTGTGAAATATATGATTCTACATCAGAGCAATCATCAGGAAAAGGTGCTTATGCACAAGCATGGAGTGTAGCAGAGGTATTTAGAATTTTATTAGATAATGATAATAAAAATTTATAAAACAAAAATATACAATAAGGAGAATATAAAAGAGGCAATCAAATGAGAATATTAGGAATAGATCCAGGTTTTGCAATAACTGGATATAGTATAATAGAATATGTACGGTAATCACTTTACATTAGTTCATTCAGGAGCAATACTCACCAAAGCTGGTGAGTCTTTTCCTGATAGACTTGTAAAAATTTATGATGATTTAGTAGAAATAATAGATACTTTTAAGCCAGAAGTTATGTCAATAGAAGAGTTATTTTTTAATACCAATACTACAACTGCAATAAATGTTGCACAAGCAAGAGGAATAGTATTAGTTGTTGCAAGAAAGAAGAATGTTCCAATTTACGAATATACACCTCTTCAAATAAAACAAGCAGTAACAGGATATGGTAGAGCAGATAAAATACAGGTACAAAAAATGGTAAAATCTATTTTAAGAGTAGATAAATTACCAAAACTAGATGATACAACAGACTCTATGGCTGCAGCAATATGCTATGCACATTCTTGCAAATTTTCTAAACCACTTTAATAAATATTTTCTAAAACTTAAACATAGTTAATATGCTAAAGACAAGTCAATATAATGTTTTTCTTTTTCAAGCTGGAGCAAGTAGCGACCCGCGCAGAAAATGCAAAAACATTATATTGATTGGCTAGGTATTTTATATTAGAAAATATTTATTAAAGTTACATTATGAAAGGATTTAAAACTTAATGGTTTATTTATTATTTGGTGAAGATGAATACTTAAGAAATGAATATCTAAAAAAAATAAAGAAAGCTTTTGGAGAGATTCAGCTTGGAATAAATTATGTGCAAATTGATGAAAATAATGTCAGTAATATAATATCAGATATTGAAACACCTGCATTTGGTTTTCCATCAAAATTAATTATTGCAAAAAATACAGGACTTTTTAAAAAGAAAAATGCTTTATCTGAAACTCTTGCTGAATATTTAAAAACTGCAAACTTAGAGGGAGTAGAACTTGTATTTGTAGAAATAGAACCAGAAAAAAATAGCTTATATAATCTAATTAGTAAAATTGGAGAAGTAAAAGAATTTAAAGAACAAAAACTTCCTCAATTAATTACAAAAGTAAAGTCAATTGCAAAAGCATATAATGTAAATATTATGGAAAATACTGCAAGCTATTTTATAGAGTGTGTTGGAACTAATATGAGTGATATAATTAATGAACTAAGAAAGCTTATAGAATATGCAGGAAATGGTGGAACAATTGTAAAAGAAGATATCGATGCACTATCTATAAAAAAGTCTGAAAGTATTATATTTGATTTAACAGATAATTTAGGAAGAAAAAAAATAGCTGAGGCAATTGAGGTTTTGCATAATTTAATATATGCAAAAGAACCTATTCAAAGAATATTGATTATGTTATATAATCACTTTAAAAAACTATATATTATAAAATTAGCAATAGAAGAAAATAAAAATATTGCACAAAGCTTAAAATTAAAACCAAATCAAGCATTTTTAGTAAATAAATATCAGTTGCAAGCTAAATATTTTAGTAAGGAGGAATTGCGAAGTTTACTAGAAGAACTTAGAAAAATAGATAGTTCTTCTAAATCTGGAGGAATAGAAATAAATGTTGGACTAGAAACTGTACTTTGCAAATATTGTTCATGAAAGCATTAGTAGATGAAAGAATTAGAGAAGAAGAATTTTCATATTTATTAGAAAAATTAAAACTAGATGTAATATTAATAGAACCATCTGAATATGTGTATCCAGAAATATCTGGTCATAGTGATATATTTTATGCAAAGATAGATGGTAAAATTTATTGTGCACCTAATGCAAAATATATTGAAACAAATTTTATTATTGGAAAAGAACCTGTAAAATATACTTATCCTGATGATGTAAAATATAATGTTTGTCAAATAGGTAAGTATGTTATAGGAAGCAAATATGTAGATGAAAAAATAAAAGATAAAGTAAATGTTTTTGTAAAACAAGGATATACTAAATGTAATATAGCAGTAACTGGAGATAATTCATGTATTACATCAGATGTAGGAATATATGAAAAATTAAAAAACTTAGGAATGGATGTATTATTACTTAAGACAGATAATATAGGACTAATTAATAAAGACCATTTGCTTTCTGAAATGCATGGCTTTATTGGAGGTGCTAGTGCAGTTATTAATGATACTTTTGTATTATTTGGAGATATAGACTACTTAAGTGAAGAAAATAGAAATAATTTACTAGAACATATAAAAAGACATAATCTAAAATTTAAAGATTTTAAATACTTAAAAATTATGGATTATGGTGGTGTAATAATTTATGATTAAATAAAATTATATTTATATAAAATAATGAATAAAAAACTCTAACTTTAACATAATAAGGTTAGAGTTTTTTAGTGAAAGGATATATAATGTTAGATTTTAGAACAGATTTAGCTGATGAAAGATTAAATGAATGTAAAAAAGCAGGAGTAATAGAGGGGATTACTTCAGAAAATGTTGACTTAGATAATACTTTAAAAGTTACAAAAGTTAAAGTATTAAATGAAAAAGGAAAACAAAAAATAGGAAAAGAAATAGGGACATATATAACCATTGAAATAAAAAATATAGATATATTACCAAAAGATGAGTTAGAGAAAATAAGTAAAATATTAGCAGAGCAGTTAAAAGATTTAGTAAAAGGATATAACTCTATTTTAGTAGTTGGACTTGGAAATATTGATACAACAGCAGATTCAATAGGACCAAAAACTATAAAAGATTTAAATATAACAAGACATTTGAAAAAATATGCTCCAGAGTTAATTAAAAAAAATGCGAAAGAAATTAGTGGAATTGCACCAGGAGTTTTAGGAACAACAGGAATTGAAACACAAGAAATATTAAAAGGAATTGTAGAAAAAATAAAACCAGATGTAATAATTGCAATAGATGCTTTAATATCTAGAGATATTTCTAGGTTATTTAAAACAATACAAATAACTGATACAGGAATTACACCAGGAGCTGGAGTAGGAAATACTAGAAAAGAAATAAGTAAAACTACAATGGGAATACCTGTTATAGCAATAGGAGTACCAACACTTGTTGAAGCGGCTACAATTGTTGCAGATAGTATAGAACTTATATCTAATCAATTTGAAGAATTTAAAGATTTAAAAGAAGCTACTAAAGAAGATAAATATAGATTAATAAAAGCAGTATTAGAACCATCAAAATTTAATTTAGCTGTCACACCTAAAGAGGTGGACAGCTTAATAGATAATATGAAATTAATAATTTCACATGGAATAAATTATACTTTTTCTTAAATTTTAAATAGCATAAAAATATAAAATCATAAAATTGTAAAAATATAAAAATTTAATAAATAATTTAACTAATTAAATAATGTATTATAACTAATACTAGTAAATGTACGGGATAAAAAGCATAAAACAAATACTTTAAGCTAGGACCTTTTTTTCCATTATATAATAACATAAAAATAACGGGAAAAAAGGTTCCTATTATTTGTAATAGAGCTAAGTTATAATAACCAATTGCAAAATAATTACTAAACTTTATAACAACTAATGCTAAAAATACAACTACAAATAATATATTATTATTAAAATAAGTTATACTATTTTCAGATCTTTTCATATTATAATTTGAAGTTTTTAAGTTACTTTTAGATTCATTATTTATTTTAGATACATTCTTAATACTTCTTTTATCATTATAAAATAGATAAATACAAATAATTAAGCATATACCAAACCAACCATAATCAGTTTGAAGAAATTCTGCAATAATCATTAAAAATATATCTAATATAATAGCAAGAAGCTTATATTCTTTAGGTGATGTATCTAAAATATATATTGCTAAAAGTCCCAAAGCTAATGTAAAATATACATTTAATAAATCAATTCTTCCTAAATAAGAATATGTAAATAAGCTAAATGGTATTTGTGAAATAAGACCAAATAAAAATAATCTTAATAAATATTTATTTACATTTTTTGTATGCTTATATCCAATAACAATTTGAAAGCAAAATAGAGGAAAAGCTATTCTACCAATTATATTTAAAAAACTAAATTGACCAAGAATTGCATCTCCAGAGTGGTCACAAAGCATAGTAATTATTGCAATTATTTTAATAAGAAAACTAGACATATAAGTAGTAGTCCTTTCAAAATTTTAAAATATAAATTATAAATTATAAAATATCTATAAATATTTAGTAAATGGTATATCGGAAAGTTTAATTTCTTTATTATTTAAATAATTAAGAATACTATTATCTTCCTTAAAATTAAACTTTATACTATAACTACATAACAGCTGAGTATTTACATTAAACTTTTTATTTACCTCATAAGAACCATATTTTCCATCACCTAAAATAGGAAGACCAATATGAGCTAAATGAGCCCTAATTTGATGAGTTTTACCAGTATGAAGTGTAACATTAAGTAGTGATAATTTTTTAGATTTATTTACATCTATTACTTTATATGAAGTAAGGATTTTAGAATAACCTTTCTTAAATTCATCAGATATATATACAATAGACTTTTTACTATCTTTAAATAAATAAGCTTGAAGATTAGCTGAATATTTTAAAGGTATTCCATAGCAAATACAAATATAATGTTTTTCAATTTCCTTATTCTTAAACTTATCTAATAATATATCTAAACTTTCTTTATTTTTTGCAAATAAGACTAATCCAATAGTATTTCTATCAATTCTATGGCAAGGCTCTAAGAAAGTATAATTCTTTTTCATAATAGATGTAAGTGAAAAATCTCCTACAACTTCTAAATTACTAGGCTTATTAAAAATAACTATATTGCTATCTTCATAAATAACTTTTATATTATTAATATCTACTCCATAAAGTTCATTATCTAAAATATATACATCTAAAATGTCCCCGATATTAAGTGATACATTTTTATTAATTCTTTTTCCATTTAACTTTATATCTTTTTTTCTTAGTGCTTTATAAACACTATTTACATTTAGATTAGGAAAAATAGTAGTTAAATATGTAATTAAATTTTTACCAAAATATTTAGGTTCGACAGTTAATGTTTTCATAATTAATCCTTATTTTATATATTTTTTATCAATTTTAATTATAAATTAAAAAAACAAAAAACACAACCCAAAATCTCTAAATTGACATAATTATGCAATAATGGTATAATAGGCTTTAGCTGATCTTGGAGGTGTTTACTATGGAAGATAGTCAGCGGATATATAACATTATTCTTCTTACAGGAGAAAAAATTGGAATCAACCCCGATGAAGTAAGAAAAAGGAGTGATTGGGATAAAATAGTAAATGATTTTACCCAAACCATTGCAGGCACGATGAGCCAATTGAAATATTTTGGCTTCAAAGATTACGAAATAGAAGCTTTTACTCTGGGAGTCAAAATTTCTCTAGATAGTGCAATCTTTTTATACCTAATGAAAAAGATAGGAAAGGAGACTAAAGACCCAAAGGAGTTTCAAAAAAAGTTTGCTGAAGAATGGCAGTCGCCTCAGCTTTTGGACTACTTAGACGACATCACAAATATCGTCTTGGACGACTTTTTTGTTAAAAAGGGAGGAATATGTTTTACATCTTAAACCATAGTCACCAGCCGTGTGGATTTC
>CAWVEX010000069.1:0-15774 GCA_963928415.1 Bacillota bacterium
TCCTGCAACTTTTCCAAGTATTTTGCAATCTGGAACAATAATTGGATCCATTGTACTATTTTCAGGTTGAAGACGTATATATCCATCTTCTTTATAAAATGTTTTAACTGTTGCTTCATCATCTATTAAAGCAACTACTATTTGCCCATTTTCTGCAGTATTTGTTCTTTTTACTAATATATAATCACCATCAAGAATACCTGCTTCAATCATACTTTCACCGCGTACTGTAAGCATAAAGCTTTCACTATTTCCCACAAAGTCTAAAGGAATTGGAAATGTATCTGTAATATTTTCTACTGCTAAAATTGGTTGACCTGCAGTAATTTTTCCTATTAAAGGAACATTTACCATTTCTTTATTTGTATAATATTGCTTAGTTGAGCTTACTCCTAATTGGTCAGATATAACATTTTCCCCTTTATAGTTTTTAAGTAATCTTAATGTTCTACCTTTTTGAGTTTCCTTTTTTACATATCCTCTTTCTTCAAGAGATTTTAAATAACCTTGAACAGTAGCTGTTGAATTTAGTCCAACTGCTCTACATATTTCTCTTACAGATGGAGCAAAACCTCTTGCTATAATTTCTTTTTGAATAAATTTAAGAATATCTCTTTCTCTTTTATTTAAACCATTACCATCTCTTCTAGATTTATTCATTTTTCATCTCTCCTTAATTTAAACTATAAATATATTATCATAAACAAATCTGTTTGTCAAACAAAAGTTTTAAAAATATTTGTTTTTATTTGATTTTTCGTTATATGTGTTAATTCAAAATAAAATAGCCTATTTATATATTTTAAAATATATAAAATACGCTATTTTATTAATGGTTTTAATCCTCCCATTCCATCTCATAATCACCAATTTTAACAATGTCTCCATCTTTTATTCCTTGCTTCTTTAGAGCTTGGTTAAGTCCTATTTCATCAAGTTTTCTATGCAAATAGAATAGTGATTCATAATCTCCTATATTTACACTTCTCATTATTTTATCTACTTTTTCACCTTTTACAATAAATGCACCTTTTTCTCTTGTTATAGTAAAGCTATCTTCATCTTTTAAAGTGTAAACTTTTTCTTTTTCTTTAATTTCTATCAAATTTTCTTTAGGAAGTGTTTTCAAAGTTTTTGAAACATAATTCATTAATTCTTCTACGCCTTCACCAGTAGCTCCAGATATTTTAAATATTTTTTGATTATGCTCTTTAGCTACCTTTTCTAGCTTATCATAAAGCTTTGGATCTTGCATACTATCTATTTTATTAGCTACTATTATTTGAGTTCTTTTAGATAATTTTTCACTATATTTCTTTAATTCTTCATTTACTTTATAATAGTCATCTACTGGATTTCTTCCTTCTATTCCTGATACATCTATAAAGTGAAGTAATAGTCTTGTTCTTTCAATATGTCTTAAAAATTGAATTCCTAATCCAATTCCAGTACTTGCTCCTTCAATTATACCAGGGATATCTGCTATTACAAAACTATCCCCATATTTAGATTTTACAACACCTAAATTAGGTTCAATAGTTGTAAAGTGATAATTTGCAATTTTAGGAGTAGCAGATGTTACAACAGATAAAAATGTTGATTTACCTACATTAGGAAATCCAATTAGCCCAACATCAGCAAGTAGTTTAAGTTCTAGTGTTAAGTCTTTAACTTCTCCTGGTTCACCATCTTGTGCAAATCTTGGAGCTTGTCTAGTAGAAGTTGCAAAATGTGAATTACCTTTTCCGCCTCTACCGCCTTTTAAAATTAGTGCAACTTGATTAGGCTCTGAAAGGTCAGCTAACACTTCATCAGTCCTGCTGTCTTTTACTACTGTTCCTATTGGTACAGGTATATATAAGTCTTCTCCACTTTTACCAAATCTATGTCCACCTTCGCCATTTTCGCCATTTTCAGCTTTAAATTTCTTTTTATATCTAAATTCAATTAAGGTATTAGCATCTTTGTCTACTTTAAAATAAACATCTCCGCCTTTACCTCCATCTCCGCCATCAGGACCACCGGATGCGACATATTTTTCTCTTCTAAAAGCGATTGCTCCATTTCCACCTTTTCCCGCTTCTGCATGAATTTTTACATAATCTGTAAACATCTTTTTCTCCTTTATTTTTATATTTTAAAAAACATAATTTTAATAATCAAGTTTCATTGATTTTTTTACTTTTTCTATTGTTTCTTTAGCAACCACTCTTGCCTTATTAGATCCAGCAATTAAAATATCCATAACTTCTTTTGGATTTTCTTCATAGTGTCTTCTTTTATCTCTTATTGGTTCTAAAACTTTATTAATACTTTCTACTAATTGTTTTTTACAAGCAACGCATCCTCTTTTGCCAGCTTTACATTCTTCACAAATATTTTTACATTCTTCTTTATCTGTAAATAAATTATGATAATAATAAACCATACAAATATCTGGATTTCCTTTATCATCTTTTCTTATTCTTGATGGATCTGTTACTGCAGACATTACTTTTTGCTTTATTGTTTCTAAATCATCAGATAGATATAGAGCATTACCTAATGATTTACCCATTTTAACATTTCCATCTAATCCTTTAATTCTTATATTATTGCTTAATACAGCAACGGGCTCTCTTAAAGTTTCTCCATAAATACTATTAAATTTTCTTACAATTTCTCTACATTGTTCAATTAGTGGAAGTTGATCTTCTCCAACTGGTATATATGTAGCATCAAAACAAGTTATATCTGCTGCTTGGCTTACTGGATACCCTAAAAAGCCATATGTAACACTTTCACCAAACAAATCCCTTTTTTGAGCTATTTCTGTTTTTACAGTTGGATTTCTTTCTAGCCTTGCAATTGTAACTAGATTTGAATAAAATACTGTAAGCTCAGCAATTTCAGGAATTAGAGACTGTATGAAAAATGTTACCTTATTAGGGTCAAGTCCAACTGCAAGCTCATCCATTACTATTTCGCTTACACTTTTCTTTACTTTATCTGGATTATTAAAATTATCTGTTAGAGCTTGTACATCTGCTACTTCTATAAATGTTTGAAATTTATCTTGAAGAGCAACTCTACTTTTTAAAGACCCAAAGTAATGACCTATATGCATCTTTCCAGTAGGTCTATCTCCAGTAAGTATTCTTAAGCTCTTATCTGGCTTTACATCCTCTAATTTAATTTTTTCATCATTAATCAATTCTTTTTCTACCATATTATTTAAATTCCTTTTTATAATTTATTTAACTTAACTATTTATAGATTACATACTGTAAGATTTATTAATAAATCTTTGTTATCGTCTTCTGCAGCTTTATTTTTTCTTAAGGTTCCGCATTTTTCACATTTATATATTATAACATAACCTTTTTTACTATCAAGCTCAACTCTTATAGGTTTAAGTAATCCTTTACAGTCTTCTTCTCTATCTCCAGGCATAATGTCCACATGCTTAGAATATAAGCAATATGGACAATGATCCCTTGATGTATATCCAAGTTTAGAGACTTTTTTTCCACAATTTTCACATATAAATTCTTCATCTCTTTTGGTAAATTGTTTCATTTAAATATTCCTTCCATTTAATCTATTAACATATTAGTATACCTAAAAATCTTTATTTTATATTTTCTTATTATCCTAATTATTAATATTCGAATATACTATTACCTATAAATTCTCTTAAGATAGAATTATTAGGTATTGCAGTTTCATCCATGTCATCAAAATATTCTAATAATGTGCTTAATCTTTTTGCTTCTGAATATTCTGGAACTGAGTTATCTATTTGGTCTAATAAAGGTTTAGCATATTTTTTAAGTACTGCTAATTCATATACGAGTGAGCTATTAAACATAGCATCCGCTTCTTCTTGATAAGGGAAAATATTTTTATTTTCTCCTTTATTTACAGAATCCCATCTTTTTAATGTATCTAATGCTGAATAACTTCTAAAATTGTAATCTCTTACTATTCTTCTAATTAATCTTGTATCTGTTGTAGAAATACGGTTAAAATAATCTATATTAAGTACAGTTAAATCACTTAGATATATCTTAAACTTATTTTCTTTAGGTATTGTACTTGTTAATCTATCATTTAGTGAATGGATTCCTTCAATAACTAAAATATCATTTTCACCTAATTTCATTTTATCGCCTTTATATAATTTTGTACCATCTTTGAAATCAAATGTAGGAACATCTATTTCTTCACCATTAATAAGCTTGGTTAAATGTTCATTAAATAATTTTAAATCTAAAGCTTCTATTGTTTCAAAATCATATTCTCCATTTTCATCTTTTGGAGTCTCTGCTCTTTCTACGAAGTAGTTATCTGTACCAATTGTTACTGGATTTAATCCATGAAGTCTTAATTCTATTCCTAATCTTTTAGCAAATGTAGTTTTTCCTGAAGATGATGGTCCAGCAATTAATACCATTTTAACATTTTTTCTATCTGCAATTTTATCTGCAATTTGAGCTATCTTTTTCTCATGAAGTGCTTCTGCTGTAAGTACTGTTTCTGTAGCTCTACCTTGCTCTATGCAATCATTTAAGTCTTTTATTGTACTAATATGCATTAATCTGTTAATATCATCATATTCTTCAAGTGTTGCTTGAAGCTTTTTTGTTTCTACAAACTCACCTAATTCATTTGGATTTTTTCTATTTGGATATCTTACTATAAAGCCATCTTTATATTTTTTTATGTCAAATAGTTTTAGACATCCAGTATATAAAGGCATAACCCCATAAAAATAATTGTAATAATCTTCACAGAAATACAAAGAAACTGTTTCCTTTTCTTTATTTTCTACTTGAAGTCTTCCTCTTAAAGTATTTTCCTTAGCATAAAATTCTTCTGCTTCTTTTTTATCCATTATTACTTTTTTAATTGGTAAGTTCTTTTCTATTATTGATGTCATTTCATCTTTTACTTTTTTAATAACTACTTCTGTTATTGGTAAATTAATTGCTTCACAAAACATTGCATTTGAAAGTTGGTAATTTACATTTATTTTTGCTTCTGGGTATAATTTATCAAAAGCCATAGCCATAATAAATAATAAACCTCTTACATATATTCTCATTCCGTCTTTATCTGTTATATCTATTAAGTCTACTTTATCTCCTTCTTTAATTACATATTCTAAAGATTTAACTTCATTATTACATCTACAAGCAATAATATTCTTTTTTGAAAATTTTATATTGTCTTTAAAAAGGTCTATAACCTTTGCTTCTTTCATAGGTACTCCTACTTCACTATTATGATAATATATTTTCATACGTATTTATCCTTTCTTTTTCTTAATTTATTTTTTACATAATTTAAATTTATTTCTCTTTTATTATGCATTTTTATTTTATTGAATTTTTTCTTTCATTTTTGAAAGAATATTTAAGGCATCTATTGGAGTTATTTCTTCTAGTTTTACTTGGTCTAATTCATGAGCAATTTCTGCTAATTTATAATTAAACATATCCATTTGACCTTCACTTTTTGCCTTTTCTTCTTTTGTTTTTGGTGCATCTTTTATTATGCTTTTTCTTTCTAAAGATTTTAATATTTCATTTGCCCTTTTAGTAACAGCTTTAGGTACTCCTGCAAGTTTTGCAACATGCACACCATAACTTTCATCTGTGCCACCTGGTAATATCTTTCTTAAAAAGATTACATCTTCACCTTTTTCTTTAACAGCAATATGAAAGTTTTTTACACCTTCTAGTTTATCTTCTAAGCCTACTAATTCATGATAATGTGTTGCAAATAATGTTTTAGCCCCACATACTTCTTTATTTGATATATATTCAGCAACTGCCCAAGCGATAGACAAGCCATCATATGTTGAAGTACCTCTACCTATTTCATCAAGTATTACTAAGCTTTTGTTAGTTGCATTTTTTAAAATAGTTGCAACTTCCATCATCTCTACCATAAATGTACTTTCTCCCATACTTAAATCATCTGATGCACCAACTCTTGTAAATATCTTATCTACAACACCAATATGTGCACTGCTTGCTGGAACAAAGCTTCCTATTTGAGCCATTAAAGTAATTAATGCTACTTGCCTCATATATGTAGATTTACCTGCCATATTAGGTCCTGTGATAATTGCTAGCCTATTTTCTCCTGAATCTAAGTATGCATCATTTTGTACGAAGTCTCCTGATGGAAGTATTTTTTCTATTACTGGGTGTCTTCCATCTTTTATATCTATCACATCACTATTGTCTACTTGCGGCATACAATAATTCATTTCTTCTGCAACTTTTGCAAGAGAAGATAATACATCGAGTTTAGCAATAATACTTGCAGAAGTTTGTAATCTTTTTGCACTTTCTTCTATTGTATCTCTTACTTTTACAAAAGCATCATATTCTAATGTTACTACTCTTTCTTGAGCACCAACCATTTGGCTTTCTAGCTTTTTTAATTCTTCTGTAATATATCTTTCACCTGTTGTTAAAGTTTGCTTTCTTATATATCTTTCTGGAGCCATTTTTACAAAAGATTTACTGATTTCAATATAATATCCAAATACTTTATTATATCCTATTTTTAAATTTTTAATTCCAGTTTCTTGTTTTTCGCGTGCTTCTAGTTCAGCAAGCCATTTTCTTCCATTTGTTGTTGCGTCTAAAAGCTCATCTATTGTTTCATCATAGCCTTGTTTTATAATTCCACCTTCTTTTACACTCATTGGTGGATCATCAACTATTGACTTTTCAATTAAATTATATATATCTTCTAATGTATCTAGTCCTTTATACATTTCTTGCATCATTTCTGAATGTACACTAGAAAGTAATGATTTAATTTCTGGTAATTGGTGAACTGAATTTTTAAGTGAAATTAAATCTCTTGCATTTGCAGTTCCATAAGAAATCTTTCCTGCTAGTCTTTCGATATCATAAACCTTTTTTAAAGCTATGCTAAAATCATCTCTAAGCATTGGATTTTCTTTAAGTTCTTTTACAGCTTCTAGCCTTTTATTAATATCTTTTACATCTATAAGTGGATCACTAATCCATCTTCTTAAGAGTCTTCCTCCCATTGATGTATCTGTTTTATCTAAAACCCAAAGAAGAGTTCCTTTTTTAGATTTATCTCTCATCTTTTCTGTAAGTTCTAGATTTCTTCTAGCATTAATATCTAAAGACATATATTTTGTTGTATTATATATAATTATTTGATTTAAGTTTTCCAATTTAGATTTTTGTGTATCTTCAATATAATACATTAAACCATTTATTGCAGATACAGCAAAAAGTTTAGTTTTTATACTTTGTACTCTTTCTCCTCTATCATCTCTTAAATCAAATTCTTTATCTATTTTTTGATAATCACTATCAAATGCATCTACTATTGAAATAAATGAGTTAAATCTTTGCTTTATATAATTAATTTCTTCTAAGCTTTCGCTCATCATTTTATTTATAACTAATTCTGATGGATTATATCTTGAAATTTCATCTATTAGTTTAGAAAAGTTATTTTCTTCTCTTATTTCAGTTGCATAAAAATCTCCAGTTGAAATATCGCATACAGCTATTCCAAAGTAAATACCTTCTTTATATATAGACATTATATAATTGTTCTTTTTTTCTTCTAAAAGAGAGCTTTCTACTACTGTTCCTGGAGTTACTACTTTTATTACATCTCTTTTAACTATACCTTTTGCAAGTTTTGGATCTTCTAGCTGTTCACATATTGCTACTTTGTATCCTTTTTCAATAAGTTTTGCTATATAGCTTTCTGCTGCATGATATGGTATACCACACATAGGAGCTCTTTCTTCTTGACCGCAGTCTTTTCCAGTTAAAGTTAATTCAAGTTCTCTTGATACATTTATTGCATCATCAAAGAACATTTCATAAAAATCTCCTAATCTATAAAAAAGTATGCAATCTTTATATTTTTCTTTTGTTTGCAAATAATGTTGCATCATAGGTGAAAACTTTTTAACATCTATTTTACCTTTTTCTGCTTCATCTAAATTAGCTTCTTCATTTTCAATTTTTTCTTGGTTTTCTTCTTTTTCAATTAATTCTGCCACGTTTTTTTCCTCCGAAATTATGTTTTATTAAAATTTTGTATTTTTTTATTAAATAATATCACATTTCCCTTTCAAATACCACATATGTTCAGAAACAATTTTAAGAGGAATTACTTTTCCAATAAGATTATTATTTCCTTCAAAATTAACAACTTTATTTGTCTCAGTTCTTCCTGTTAATAAATTATCATTTGTCTTACTTTTTCCTTCAACTAATACTTTTTCTACTTTACCTATATATTTTTTATTGCCCTCTTCTATAATTTCTTCTGCTAAGCTTTTTAATCTATTAAATCTTTCATGTTTTATACATTCTTCTACTTGATTTTCCATTTTATCTGCAACTGTTCCAACTCTTCTTGAATATATAAACATAAATATTTGTTCATACTTTACTTTTCTTACTACATCTAAAGTATCTTCAAAATCTTCTTCAGTTTCACCTGGAAAACCTACTATAATGTCTGTTGTAAATTGTACATTAGGTATTTTTTCTCTTATTTTATCTACTAAGTTTAAATACTGTTCTTTAGTATATTTTCTATTCATTGATTTCAATATGCTTGTACTTCCAGATTGAAGAGGTAAATGGATTAAATTACAAACTTTATCTGAGTCTTTTATTGCATCTATTACATCATCTGTAAAATCTTTTGGATGAGGTGATATAAATCTTATTCTTTCTATTCCATCTATTGAATTAATTAGCCTTAATAATTTAGCAAATGAATTAACTTCTATTTTTTCTCCATTTTCTTTTATTACATTAAAGTTTATATTTTCTTCATTTCCATTATTTCTTTCACTTACTAAATATGAATTAACATTTTGGCCAAGTAAAGTAATTTCTTTATATCCATTTTTAGCTAAGGAAATAACCTCATCATATATATCTTGTGGATTTCTGCTACGTTCTCTTCCTCTTACATAAGGAACTATGCAATATGTACAAAAATTATTACATCCATTCATTATTGCAACTGAAGCTTTAATATTATCATTTCTTACAATTGGCATACCTTCTATAATATTGCCATCAATATCTAATATATCTTCTATTTTCTTTTTTTCTTTTATTGCTTCATATAAATCTTTTGGAAAGTCTTGCATTGTATGTGGTCCAAATACAATATCTACAAAAGGGTAGCTTTGTTTTATTTTTTCTACTATATGCTTTTCTTGCATCATACATCCACCAATAGCAATTATTGTACCTTTTTGTTCTTTATATTTTTTTACTTCTCCAAGTTTTCCAAATAATCTATCTTCTGCATTTTCTCTAACGCAACAAGTATTAAATACAATAACACTTGCATTTTTTAAATCACCTGTTTTTGAATATCCTGCCTTTTCAAGCATACCAGAAATTTTTTCAGAATCATTTTCATTAAGTTGGCATCCCATAGTAAGTACTGCATACTTTCCACCATTATTTATTTCTTTAATTTTATTTATGTATGTGTCTTGCATTTCTATAATTTTCATACTAATTTGTTCCTTCCAATATTGTCAAATTTTATATTATTATTACATTTATATTTTTCACTTAAAATACTTAATATTTTCTATTTTTTTACACTTTTAAAGCGATTATATTTTACCACAAAAATAAAAACTCTGCAACATTTAAGTTACAGAGCTTTTAAACTTTTTGTCTAGACTTCTCATAAATTTTATCATTTAAAATTAACATATGTTATTTGCAAATAACATAATATACATTATGCTAAACCATATTTCTTTTTAAATTTATCTGCTTTACCACCAGTTGTTTCTTTTCTTAAATTACCTGTCCAAAATGGATGACATTTTGAGCATACATCAACTTTTAAATCTTTTTTTGTTGAATTTGTTTTCATTACATTTCCGCAAGCACATGTTATTGTTGCTTCTTGGTATTCTGGGTGTATTCCTTCTTTCATCTAGTTCACCTCTTTCTTAAATTCTTAATTAGTTAGCTTTTTTAGAAATTATTTCAACTCCATCATAGTAACCACAACTTGGGCATACTCTATGTTGCATCATTAATTCGTGGCAGTGTGGACATTCAACTAAATTTTTGTTTTCTAATTTCCATGTAGATCTTTTTGTATGAGTTCTAGCTTTTGACCATCTTCTTTTTGGTTGTGCCATTTTTATCCCTCCTTATGCGTATTTATCTATATTATTTTCTCTTTGCTTAAGTCACTTATATATTATACAAAGTAAATAAGCTTTTGTCAAGGTTTTTTTACTAATTTTTCATATTCACTTTTTGCAATATCTATTGATTTTTCTAGGTTAATATTATAATAAGCAAATGGATAAATCCTATTATTTTCTCCAACTTTTAAATACAATTCCCAGTCAGGTGAGAATTTATCTCCTGAAGATTTTACAAAATCATACATTAATTTTACAGCATCTTCTATTTCTTTTTCATCCTTAATTTCAATAAATTGCTGATATTTTAATATAATATCATTATTATATGAAATATTTGTTTGAATAAGATTTTTATTTGTATTTTCCCAATGTTCATAATAATATTTTTGAATATTATCTGCATAATCTTCGCTCATATTTGTCCATTCGACTATTACATTAAACTTAATTTTGGGATTATCCTTTAATTCATAAATATATATGCCATTATTGTTTGAATCAATGTTTTTAGATATTTCTTTTATTTTAATTCTGTACATAGATTCTATAGTTTCTTTTGCATCTATATGAATCTTATCATATACAATTTTCCATCTATATGCAAGTAAAGCAAACATTCCCACAACAATTATTATTGCAAAAATTATAAGAATTACTTTTACAATTTTATTAATTATATCTATAATCTTTTCAGTTTTTTTCTTTTTTTGACCTTTTTTGTATATATCCACTCCATAAGTTTCAATATAATTAAGATTTTTTTCTTTCCATTCTTTTAATTCTTGTTCATCTTTTTTATCCATCGTTTTACCTCATAAACATATTTTACTATATAGTTTATTTTTTTACAATGGATTTATAATTTTTCTTTTCTATTAATTCAATTATCTTTTCTTGTGTAGTATTTTTATTATCATCTAAAATCATTTCATTTACGGCCTCATATATAACTTTAAGCATAAATTCTATAAATTCATTTGAATTACCAGCATTCATATGAACATAATTTATTAAATTACTTTTTAGTAAAAAAAAATAAATCTTTAAGGCAAGTCTTAAAAATTTATTTATGGTGCCTCGAAGTGGAATCGAACCACTGACACAGGGATTTTCAGTCCCTTGCTCTACCGACTGAGCTATCGAGGCAAATTATGAAAAGTTATATATAATATTAAATAGTAAAAACCAGAGATTTTTACTATTTTAATATGGCGACCCGGAACGGGCTCGAACCGTCGACCTCTAGCGTGACAGGCTAGCGTTCTAACCAACTGAACTACCGGGCCATATAAAAGATGGTGGTCGCTATAGGGCTCGAACCTATGACCCCCTGCTTGTAAGGCAGATGCTCTCCCAGCTGAGCTAAGCGACCATGTCTTTCGACCCTCTTAGTATACTAAAATTTTAATAAAATGTCAACACTTTCTTCAAAAGTTTTTTTTATTTTTTATAATATTTATTTTACAAGAATGTCGAATTATGCTATTTATCTATGATTGCTGCTTTCTATAAAAATTTCTTTAATCTAAAATTAGGATTTTTAATTGTTTTTATATGTAATTATGTAAATATTTTGATTTTGTTTATGTTAAATTTAAGATATCTTAATTAAAAAATATAATTTTAGGGGACTTAAAAAGTCCCCTTGTTTAAATATACTAATTTATATTATTTATTCAATTCTTCAATTGCTTTTTTTAATTGGGTATCATTTTCTTTATCAAGTGTTCCTGTAAACAGATAATCATCAACTTTTATATCTGGTTCTACACCTATTTTATTAATTTTATTATGATTTGGAGTAAAATATTCATTAGTAGTTATTTTTATTCCACTTCCATCAGATAAAGGATATAGTGTTTGAATAACGCCTTTACCATATGTTGTGTTTCCTATTATTGTACAATTATCTACATTTTCTTTTAATATTCCAGCTAAAATTTCTGATGCACTTGCTGAATATTCATTTACAAGTAAAACAATTGGCATAGTAATAGTTTTATCTTTTTCTGATTTTATAACTTCTTCTTCTCCATTTTTGTCTGCTTCTATTAATAATGTTTGACCTTTATCAGTCATTAATTCAGCTATATCTAATGCTTCATCAACAATTCCGCCACCATTATTTCTAATATCTATTATAAGGGCTTTTATTCCTTGATTTGCTAAATCATTATAAGCTTCTTCAAATTGAGATGATACATCCCCTTCAAAGCTAGATATATAAATATATCCTATGTTATTGTCTAATACTTGTGATGTAACATGTTTTACTTCTACTGTTTTTCTTTCTATATCAAAGCTTAATTCTTCTCCGTTTCTTAAAACTTTTATATTTACTTTTGTTCCTTCTTTTCCTTTAATATCATTTGTAATCGTATCATAATCGTCACCACTGCATTCTTTTCCATCTACACTTGTAATTATATCTCCTGTTTTTAACCCTGCTTTTTCTGCTGGAGAATCAGGAATCGTTCCATAAACTAAGATTTGATTATTTTCTGCATCTTTAGTTATATATACACCTATTCCAACAAACTCCCCTTCTATATCTTCAGTAAAGCTGGACATTTCATCAGCAGTAAAATATTCTGTATATACATCATTTAAACCTGATACATAACCTTTAACAGCACCTTCTATTAAGTCATTTTCATTAATATTTCCTATGTATTCTTCATCAATCTTCTTTCTAATAACAGATAATTTAGCAGATAAACTACTAGATTTTGCTGCATTTCCTATTGCACTTTCAGTAGAACTATTTTTAGTACTACCATATATCCATACTGTAGTTATTACAAAAGTTATAATTGCTGTTGTTATTATTGTCATAATAGTTTTATAAGCCTGATTTTCTTGTTTTTTTACGTCTTTCTTCATAATTCTCCTTTCAATAAAGTAAATTTAACAATTTAATTAGCAGATAAATAATTTTTTGGATCTACATCAGTTCCATTTTCCCTAACCTCAAAATGAACGTGAGGTCCTGTTGAGTTTCCTGTTGAACCCATTTCCATTATTATATCTCCTTTTTTTACTGTATCCCCAACATTCTTTAATAATTTACTACCATGTGCATATAATGTAACAATTTTAACTCCATTACTATTTAGTCCATGATCAATCATTACCATATTCCCATATCCTCCTGTATTAAACTGAGAATATATTATAATGCCATCTGCTGCTGCATATACTGGGTCTCCGGTAGAACCACCAATATCTATACCATCATGGTTTTTAATTACTCCTTGTATTGGATGAAGTCTTGAGCCATATGGTGATGTAATATATGATGTTTCAAGTGTTGGCCACATCATTATTCCACCAGAGTATTTTAATTCATATGTCGAACCATTTATTGTATATTGGATTAGATTTTCTAATTCTTCTTGCTGCTTTTTATATGTTTCTATTTGAGCATTTAATTGCTTTTCACTTTCTGATAAACTATTCTTCTGATTTTCATAAACAGTTCTAGTATTAGTTAAAACCACAGTTTGTTTTTCTGCTTCTACTTTAGCTATTTTCATCTGAGCTTTATTTTCTTCAAGCTCATTATTAATTTTTTCTAATTCTGTCTTCGTTTCTTTTAATTCATTAATAGTCTTTGCATCCATCTCAGCTATTTTCTGTACTGCATAATATTTTGAAACAAAATCTAAAATACTTCTTGAATTCATTAAAACATCAAGATATTTTGTTTCTCCATGCTTATATATTGCAACTAATCTCTTTTTTAATAAATTTAGTTTTCTTTCGTATTTATCTTCTGCTTCTTTTAATTTTGTTTCTGATTCTTGTACTTTTTGTTGCAACTGTGAATATTCACTATTTACTTTATCTAAAGTAGCTTGATATTCTTTGATTTTATCATCCATTTGTTGAAGAGCAACCACAGATTCGCTTAGTTCTTCTTGAACATATGTCAATTGTTCTTCTGCCTTTTCAAGCTCCTGATTTACTTGTTCTTTTTGTTCATTTAAAGATAATGTATTAACACTATTAGATGTTTCATTAGTATTTATGCTATTAGTTATTTCATTATTATCTTCTGCCTTAACAAAAGAAAGGCAAGAAGATAATATAAGAATAGTTAAAATTAGCAAAACTATTGTTTGAGCTATTTTATTTCTCATTTATCTTTATGCCTCCCTTAATTAATAACATATATTTTATTTTTTTAATTTATTTTTTGTTTATTTATTTTTTAACTATATATTAAGCTTGGGTGATTAGTATATTGTAATGGATCAACTCTATATCCTTTACTTCTTCCACCTATGTAAAGTTCATAATGTAAGTGTGGTCCTGTTGAAATACCTGTATTTCCAGAAACAGCTATTTGCTGTCCTTGTGATACTACTGTTCCGACAGATACCTTAAACTGAGATAAATGTCCAAATGCAGTATAATAGCCACTACCATGATCTATCATTATGTAATTTCCATAGCCTGATACCCATTGTGCTAATATAACTTTACCTGCTGCTGGTGCATATACTGGTACGTAGCTTACTCCAATATCTATCGCACCATGATTTGTTGAAGCACCTGCTGTAGGGGCAGTTCTATTTCCAAATATAGATGTTATTCTATTATAGTTATATGATATAGGCCATTCGAACCTTCCTCCAGTAAAAGCTCCTTCATATCCACTTGTACCTTGCGTTGCTTGTGCTATTTCAGCTTGTGCTTTTTCAATTGCATCTTCAAACTCTTCTATCTTCTTTTGTAATTCTTGTTCTTCTGCTGAAAGATTATTTACAACACTTTGTTTTGCAACTTTTGCTGCCTTTAGCTCTGCATTTTTTGCGTCTGTTTCGCTTTTAACGCTTTCTACTTGTGCTTTATTATTTTCTAGTTCCTTTTTTTCATTTTCAATACTTTGTTTTTGGTCAGTTACTTCATTTATTAATTCTGTGTCTTTTTCTGCTATTGTTTGAACAGCATTATATTTTGTATACATTTCTATATAATTGCTTGAACCTAAAAGTACATCAAGATATGTGGTTCCACCACCTTTATACATTGCAACCATTCTTGTTTTTAATAAATCTTCTTTATGGTCTAATTCTTTTTGCTTTTCTTCAATTTCTTTTTCTTTATTACTTATTGAAGAATTTAAGTCATCTAGTTGTTTTTGAAGTTTAAAAATTTCAGATTCAATGCTTGATATTTGAGCATTTATGTCATCTAATTCATTTTGAGCATTTTCTTTTTGCTGAGTTACTTTATCTTTTTGATTTTCTGCTTGCTCTTTTTGTTCATTAAGTTCACTAATTGATGCTGCTATACAATTATTAGTATATGCTAAAAGTAGTGATATTATAGCAATAAATGAGATAATTTTTTTGTTCATAGGTTCCTCCAAAATTTAAATAATTATTAAGTGCCTTTTATTTAAAAGATTTTTCTCTTAAATTAAGGCAATTTATCTTTGGTTTAAGATATTTTAAACTTTTAAATATTTTCTCATTGAAATAGCACTACCTAGAACGCCTATGCCTACTCCTAATATTAAGTAAACTGTAAGTACTAAGTAGAACATTTGTGAAAAGCTTAGT
>CAWVEX010000070.1:0-25737 GCA_963928415.1 Bacillota bacterium
AAATAAAAAATTAAAAATAAGCCTTAAAATTATGAACATTTATTTAATTAAAAATATAAATAAAAAGAGAGGTGCTTTAAATGAAAGAAATAATATTAAATTTAAGTAAAAAGCAAAAGATAATTATATCAATAGTAATAGTTATTATATTCATATTATTTTTAATATATGTATATAAAAATTTATATGAAGAAGATAGTGAAATGTTAATAATAAACTCAGAAAATATATCAAGTGTAGAAGAAAATATTAATGAAGAAATAGTAGGTAATGAACAAGCAAAAATAGGAGGAGAAGTTGTTGTAGTACATATTATAGGAGAAGTAAATAATCCTGGTGTTGTAACACTACCTGAAGGCTCTAGAATAATAGATGCAATAAATAAAGCTGGAGGAAAAACAGAAGAAGCAGACTTATCTAAAATAAATTTAGCATACATAGTAGAAGATGGAACACAAATATATATACCTAGAATTAATGAAAATTTAAATCAAGTAAATTTAATTACAGATGGTGCTGGAATAGGAGTAATTATCAATGATTCTAATTTAGAAGAAAATGAAGTAGAAGTTAAAGTAAATATTAATACAGCAAATAAAGAAAAATTAGAAACTTTGCCAGGAATAGGAGAAACTACTGCACAAAAAATAATAGATTATAGAGAATCTAACGGAAAATTTAAAACAATAGAAGATATAAAAGATGTAAGTGGTATTGGAGATGCTAAATTTGAAAGCTTAAAAGATAAAATAACAGTGTAAAAGAAAAAAATAATAATTTATATTTTTTCGTCATAAATTCTTGTTTTTTATAAAATTATACAGTATAGTAATATTTATAGGAAATGAGAATAAGCAGATGTGGTTTGCCTCCTACATAAAAGGAGGTGAGGCGTATGGTAGAAGTACAATCATTATTATTAATGATAAATTTACTTGTTACTGGATTAATATCAGTAACTATCATTACGGTTGCCTTAATTATAGCTATAGTTGTAATTATTAGCAAACAAAAATAACCAATAAAAAAACACATCTGTCTTGACCGGGAGATGTGTTTTTACAAAAAATCCTGGCAAACCACGTTTGTGGTTTCTCCATTTCCTATTTTAATTTTACTATGAAATATTATAGTTGTCAAATATAATTTTACTAGTAAAATATAGATTACATATAATGATGTAATCTACTAAAAACAAATAATTTGTTGGTTGCGGGGGTAAGACTCGAACTTACGACCTTTGGGTTATGAGCCCAACGAGCTGCCAACTGCTCCACCCCGCGATGTATTAACAGTATAAGTATACACCTATTTTTATGCTTTTGTCAACAGTTTTAATATATTATATGCTAAAAATAGTGTGAATATTAATAAAATTATAAAAAACTAAAGAGAGCTAGATTTTTTTAAGCTCTCTTACAGGGGATTATTTATTAGAAAATGAACAAATTCGTATAGGCAACACTTCCTTTCAATTAATTTACAATTATTTTATACAAAAATTATGTTCAAATTATGTACAAACTTTGTAATTTATGAAAAATTAATATAATTAATAAAGTAAAAGAAGACAAATTTAACTAAATTACTTTTTGACAGTTTAAAAACAATATGATATAACATAGACTAAAAAGAGATGAAAGCGAGATATTTTTTAACTAGAAGAGGAAAATATGGGAAAAAAATTAATAATAACAGAGAAACCATCAGTAGCAATGGAATTTTCAAAAGCTTTAAAAATAAATGTAACTAGAAAAAATGGATATTTAGAATCAGATAACTGGATAATAACTTGGTGCGTTGGACATTTAGTTACAATGAGCTATCCAGATAAATATGATGAAAAATTAAAATTTTGGAGATTAGACACTCTTCCATTTATACCAGAAAAATGGAAATATGAAATAATCCCAGCAGTAGAAAATCAATTTAATACAGTAAAAAATTTACTTCAAAGAGAAGATGTTGATGTAATATATAATGCAGGAGACTCTGGAAGAGAAGGAGAATATATACAAAGATTAGTTTTTATGATGGCAAAACCAAATCCAAAAGCTGAAATAAAAAGAGTATGGATTGATTCCCAAACTGAGGAAGAAATTAAAAGAGGAATTGAAGAAGCAAAACCTGAATCAGAATATGATAGTTTATCAGATAGTGCGTATTTAAGAGCAAAAGAAGATTATTTAATAGGTATTAATTTTTCAAGAATGCTATCGATTATATATGGTAGAAGACTTGCAAAAGAGATAAATGAAGAAAAGGCTTCTATTTCAGTAGGAAGAGTTATGACTTGCGTTTTAGGAATGATAGTTGAAAGAGAAAGAGAAATTAGAAACTTTGTTAAAGTTCCTTTTTACAAAATAAATGGAGATTTTACTAAGTTTAGTGCAGAATGGAAAGTAACAGAAACTTCAAGTGTATATCAAAATACTAAGTTATATAATGATAGTGGTTTTAAGAAAAAAAAAGATGCCCAGAATTTTATAAAATCACTAGATGTAAAAGATGCTATAGTAGAAGAAGTAAAAAAGGCAAAACAAAAAGAAAATGCTCCACTTTTATTTAATTTAGCTGAAATACAAAATGAATGTACAAAAAGATTTAAAATTAAGCCTGATGAAACGCTAGAAATAATACAAAATTTATATGAAAAAAAGTTAGTTACTTATCCTAGAACTGATGCAAGAGTTTTATCAACTGCAGTTGCTAAAGTTATTAATCAAAACTTAAATGGTATAGCTAAAGGATATAATGATGAAGAAATTCAAGGGTATATCAAACAAATGAAAGATGAAAAATTTTCTACAAATTTAATAAAAACAAAATATGTAAATGATAGTAAAATAACTGATCACTATGCCTTAATTCCTACAGGTAAAGGATATGAAAATTTAAGTTCCTTACCTGAATTACAAAAAAATATATATAAAGTAATTGTAAAAAGATTTCTAGCAATATTTTATCCACCTGCCGAATTTAATAAAATGAATATTACAGTAAATGTAAATGGAGAAAAATTCTTTGCAAGTACTAAAGTATGCACTAAACAAGGTTATTTAACAGTACTAAAGAAATCCACAAATGATGAACAAAATGTGGAAAACATAGATGTAAAAAAAGGAGAAAAGTTAGAAGTAAAAGAATATTCAATAAAAGAATCAGAAACAACACCGCCTACAAGATATAATTCAGGATCTATAATACTTGCTATGGAAAATGCGGGAAAATTTATAGAAGATGAAGAATTAAGAGAGAAAATTAAAGGAGCAGGAATAGGAACTAGTGCAACTAGAGCTGAAATAATTAAAAAGTTAGAGAAAATAAAATATATTCAGATAAATACAAAAACACAAATAATTACTCCAACACAAAAAGGTGAGTACATTTATGATATAGTAAAACTATCTATGCCGGATATGTTAAATCCAAAATTAACTGCTAGTTGGGAAAAAGGACTAGATATGGTTGCAAAAAAAGAAATAAAAGCAAATATTTTTATGCAAAAATTAGTAGATTATATAAATGGTAAATTTGATAAATTAGTTATAAGAAATTAATTTTAATAAAAAGCATATAATTTTCTATTTAAAGATTACATAATTAGATAAAATTAATTATATTAATATATAAGTATATAATTGTAAACCTTTATTAAACCTTTAAATTAGTATAGGTACAAGGATTTACCAAATTATTCTACTTTACAAATTATAATATTTATGATATAAGATTTAAGAAAATATAAAGAATATTTTGGAGGGTGATTAAAATTAGTAGTTTAAAAAAGGTTGTAATTGGTTTTAGAAAAATTGTAAAAATTTCAATAATACTAGTTATAGCAGCTATACTAATATTAGGGATAATAAAAGTAACATATAAGCAAACATATAGTGTAAGTTTAAATGGAGAAATAATTGGTTATACACAAGACAAAATCGCATTACAAAAAAGAATAAACGACTATATAAACACTGGTGATGGAGATAATGTAGCATTTGTTGAAGTTAAAGAAATGCCAGAATATACGGCATGTCTTTTAAAAAACGGCATAGAGACAAATGATGATGAAATATTTAATATAGTTACATCAGCGGGAACTCCATATTATAAATATTATGCTATAACAGAAGATTCTGATGAAAAGGCACATGTAAAAACATTTGCTGATGCAGAATCAGCTGTAAATCAATTAAAAGATAAAAAGAGTACTAATTCAGACAAATTAGGAATAGTTGAAAAATATTCAACTGAGCAAGCTGAATATAAATCAGTTGAAACTTGCGTCTCTGAATTATATAAAGAAAAAAAGGTTGTAGTTGCATCAGTACCAAAAGCAACATATACAGGACCAAGTGTACCAACAAATCTAGGTATTTCTTTAGTAAAACCAGTATCAGGTACAATAAGTTCAAGATTTGGAGTTAGATCTAGAGATAATCATAAAGGATTAGATATATCAGCACCTAAAGGAACTGCTATTAAAGCTGCAGCATCAGGAACTGTTTCATTTGCAGGTTTTGGTGGAAATGGAAATGGATATTCAGGATATGGATATGTAGTGGCAATTAAGTCTAGTAGTTCTGTATCAATACTTTATGCACATTGTAGTGCATTATATGTTAAAAGTGGACAAACTGTATCACAAGGACAAGTTATAGCAGCAGTTGGATCTACTGGTATTTCAACAGGAAATCATTTACATTTTGAAATAAGAGTAAATGGAAAAGCAGTCGACCCTCAAAATTACATATATAATTAATATAATATTAAATACCAGAGTTAAATGAATAACTCTGGTAATTTTGCATCTTAAAGAAAAATATAACTATAAAATTAAAAATTAAATTGATTAGCCATTTTTTGAATTTCACTCATATCTGCTGGATCAGCAGGTTTGTAATAACCTTTTGATTTAGCAACTTTAAAAAGTTCATATTGAAAATTTTCACTACCATCTCTTAATTGTTGAAGTGTTTGCCTTAACTGCATATTTTCAGTTTCAGATATAGCAGTTTGGTAACTAGAAAGGCTAGCTTTAGTGCTTTCTAGAATATCATTAACCATTGTTTTTTCGTCCATAAAATTCTCCCTTCATAAAAAATAAAAAGACAAAATAAAAAATTAAAATAGAAATTAAAAATTTAGTTTTCTAAAAAAGTCATAAGTGTTTGTTTAGTGTTTAAACTATCTTGAGCAGCTTTAGTAAAAAGCTGTTTTATTTGTGGGTCAACAGCTGTACTTGCATATTGATTTAATTTTGCATAACAAGTATCAGAAGAACCAATAAAATGTCTTAAGTTTTGTAATTCAACTTTACTTAAATTAGCCATATTTATCCTTCCTTGATTAATAAATATTTAGGTTTTTAAGGGATTTACCTATAAACCCATAATTTATATATTTATTTTTTGCAAATTTTAATAAATTATGCAAAAATTTTAAATTTTTAAATTAACAAAATTTATTTACTTTTAATATTATATAAAAACGCAAAAATATAAAATTAAGCTCAGAAAGGAGATATTTTTGAAAAAATTTTTAACTATAATATTAATGATAATAATTGTATTGCAAATATCTATTTCTAAAGTTCAAGCAATAGAACCTGAATCGAGTGAAGTGTATGAAGGAATAGATGTTAGTAAATGGCAAGGAAATATTAATTTTAGTGAAGTAGCTAGAAGTGGTATACAAATAGTGTATATTAAAGCAACTCAAGGTACAAATTATGTTTCACCAACTTTTGAAGAAAGCTACCAAAATGCAAAAGCAAATGGATTAAAGATAGGATTTTATCATTATGTAACAGCTAGAACTGAAGAAGAGGCGGAAGCAGAAGCACAATTTTTTGCATCTAAAATTCAAGGAAAAGAAATTGATTGCAGGCTTGCAATGGATTTTGAGGAGTTTGGAAATTTAGATAATAACGAAATAAATGCAATAGGATTGGCTTTTTTAAAAAGGCTTCAAGAATTAACTCAAAAGCCTGTTGTAATATACAGCAATACAAATGATGCTAGAACAATATGGAGTGGTGAGATAATTAATTATCCGCTTTGGGTTGCAGAATATGGTGTAAATGAGCCACAAAATAATGGAAAGTGGCAAACATATATTGGATGGCAATTTACTGATGTAGGAGAAATAAGCGGAATAAATGGGTATGTAGATAGAGACAAATTTACAAAAGAAATATTTATTAATGAAGAAGATAAAACAAGTGAAATTTTACCAGAAGTAGAAGAAACAACTGGAAACTTAAAAACAATTACTATACCTAGGGGAGACACTCTTTCAATGATTGCCAGAGAATATGGAACAACTGTACAAGAATTAGCATCAATTAATAATATTTCTAATCCAAATTTAATATTTGCTGGAAACACTTTAAAGGTGCCAGTAATTTCAAAAGTTGATTCAAAAAATGAACCATTAGAAGAAGCTTTGTATATTGTAAGAAGAGGAGATACATTAAGTCAAATAGCACTAAATTACAATACTACTGTAAATGCAATAGCTAGAGAAAATGGTATTTCTAATCCGAACTTAATTTATCCAGGTCAAAGATTAATAATACAAACACAAGGTAATGGAACAGAGCTAGGTCATTCTTTTTATAGAGTTGTAAGAGGAGATACTTTATATTCAATTGCAAGAAGATTTAATACAACAGTAGCAAATATAGTAATGCTTAACAGAATTCAAAATCCAAATTTAATATATCCAGGAGAATGGCTTAAACTAAGAAGATAAAATAATAGCAAAGCAAAATAATTTGCATAGATTATAATATGGAGGAAATAAATAATGGCTAAAATAAAAGTATATAATAATGACACAAATAGGATGGAAACATATTACAGAGGAGAAAAAGAAGCTATGCCTTATGTTACTAATAATACTTTAACTGTAGGAGAATTTAGAGGCTCAAGTAAAAGCCCAACACTTTGGACAGAAAAAAGATGTATGCAAGCATGGAATAGTCAAAGATACGCATTTGGAGGACCTATTCCAGTAGGATTTGCTTTCAAAAGACCTTGGGAAGGTGGACATAGTAATTTCTCACAACATTATGCAGGTTTAGCGTTTGATGCAGGGCAAAGTCTAACAGCAGCAAGAAGAGCACAATTATATACAAGTGCATTAAACTCTAATGTATGGTCATATGTTGAACCAAAAAGTTTAACTCCAACATGGGTTCATTTTGATAAAAGAAGACGGAACACCAGCTTGTTCTACAGGAGGTTTTCAAATCATTAGAAGTGATTCAAGAGGTTCTTATGTACTAATTGCACAAGATTGTCTAAATACTCTAGGATACAAGACAGGAGGATTAGACGGAGTATTTGGAGCTCAAACTTTAAATGCAGTTAAAAGTTATCAAAGAGTATCTGGATTAGCAGTAGATGGCATTGTAGGATGCAATACTTGGAGAGCAATGCTAGAAGCAGTTATAGGAACTGGCAGAACATCTACAACTATTGATTAATAATAAAATTAAATATTAGTAAATACAAAAAAATATATAAAAAATAACTGAAAAATCCAAAAACACCTTGACAAGCCTTCTAAAAAAGAAGTATAATAATAAAAGTATATAAATGTACGGAAATAAAATCTAGAGGGCTAATAGATGATAAATTCGTTAATTATTAAATAATTTAATATATGAAGAAGGGTAAAATCGACTTATTCTGTCGGTTTACCTTTCTTTTGCCTTCTCGACTTTATTTTATGTAAATTGCCTAAAAAGAGGAATTGAATATATAAAGAATATAAGTATTTAGGCTAGAGAGCAGGAGCTTGAATCTTATACAACATATATATTGCAAGAAGGACTTTTTAGACATGAATATGCTTAAGAAAGTTTTGTTCATTTATACTTTTACATTTAGTTTAGCATAGCCCAAATTTAAAAACAAAATGTAAAAGCATTTATTTCTACAAATCAGCAAAACAAAAAGTCTGCTTAAATTTATTTAGGGGGGATTACCTTTGGTAAAAGTTAAAGATGTAAAACATGAAAAGACCATAAGAAAATCTTTTTCAAAAATAGGTGACTTTATTGAAATGCCTAATTTGATTAAGGTTCAAAAAGATTCTTATGATTGGTTTATTAACGAAGGATTAGGAGAAGTTTTAAGAGATGTTTCTCCAATAGTAGACTATTCAGACAAATTAGTTCTAGAATTCCTAGACTATCGTATGGATGAACACCCAAAATACACAGTAGAAGAAGCAAAAGAAAGAGATGCTACATATTCAACAAAATTACATGTAAAAGTTAGATTATTTAACCGTGAGACAGGCGAAATTAAAGAGCAAGAAATCTATCTTGGCGATTTTCCAATTATGACAGATACAGGTACATTTGTTATAAATGGAGCAGAGAGAGTTGTAGTTAGCCAGTTAGTTCGTTCTCCAAGTTGTTATTATGCATATACAATGGATACAAAAACAGGTAAAAAACTATTTACTTCAACAGTTATGCCTTTAAGAGGTGCATGGCTAGAATATGAAACAGATAATAATGATGTATTCTATGTAAGAGTAGATAGAACTAGAAAAATACCTGTAACTACATTGTTAAGAGCGATAGGAATAGAAAAAGATGACCAAATATTAGCCCTATTTGGTGATGAACCACTATTAAAAGCAACTATAGATAGAGATCCTATTAAAAAATCTGATGAAGCTTTAATTGAAATATATAGAAAATTAAGACCAGGTGAATTACCAACAGTAGATGCAGCAAGAACTTTATTTGATAGATTATTCTTTGATCCAAAGAGATATGATTTAGCAAAAGTTGGAAGACATAAGTTTAATAATAAATTAAGCCTAGCTGAAAGAATTACTGGAGGAGTTGCTTTTGAAACAATTTCAGATAGTGAAACTGGTGAAATCTTTGTAGAAAAAGATGAAGTAATTTCAGCAGATGTTGCAAAACAAATTCAAAATTCAGGAATAAATGTTGTAAACTTAAAAGTTGGAGATTCTAAAGTTACTGTTATAGGTAATGGAACAGTAGATATTAATAATTTTGTTACAGTAGACTTAAGTGATTTACATATAAAAGAATTAGTAAATTACCAAGTATTAAAAAATATATTAGATACTACTGAAGAAGCAAAACTTCATGATGTAATTAAAGAAAGAATGACTGAATTAGTACCAAAAAATATTACTAATGAAGATATTATTTCATCAATAAGCTATTTATTAAACTTATATCATGGAATAGGAAAAATAGATGATATAGATCACTTAGGCAATAGACGTATAAGATGCGTTGGAGAATTATTACAGAATCAATTTAGAATTGGTCTAGCAAGATTAGAAAGAACTGTAAGAGATAGAATGACAGTTCAAGACCTAGACTCAATAACTCCACAAGCATTAATTAACACAAAACCAATATCATCATCTATCAGAGAATTCTTTGGAAGCTCACAACTATCACAATTTATGGATCAAACAAACCCACTTTCTGAGCTTACACATAAAAGAAGAATTTCAGCACTAGGACCTGGAGGTTTAACTAGAGAAAGAGCAGGATTCGAAGTAAGAGATATTCACTATACTCACTATGGAAGACTATGCCCAGTTGAATCACCAGAAGGACCAAACATTGGTCTTATCTCAGCACTTTCTTCATTTGCAAGAATTAATGAATATGGATTTATAGAAGCTCCATATAGAAAAGTAGATAAAGAAACTGGAAAATTAACAGACCAAGTTGATTACTTATCAGCTGATCAAGAAGATAAATATATTATAGCTCAAGCATCTGAACCAGTAGATGAAGAGGGAAGATTTATTAATGATAAAATCAAAGTAAGACAAGTTACTGAAATCAAAGAAGTTCCAAAGAATATGGTAGATTATGTTGAAATATCTCCAAAAGAACTTGTATCAGTAGCAGCAGCGATGATTCCATTCTTAGAGCATGATGATGTTAAGCGTTCACTTATGGGATCAAACATGCAACGTCAGGCCGTACCTTTAATAAAACCAGAAGCACCTATAGTTGGAACTGGTATGGAATATAGAGCAGCTAAAGACTCAGGAATAACAGTTTCAGCTAAAGAAGATGGTATAGTAGAAAAAGTTACAGGTGACGAAATTCAAATTAGAAATAAAAATAATGAATTAGATAGATATAAACTATTAAAATTCAAGAGAACAAATGGTGGTACATGTATAAACCAAAGACCAATTGTTTCTGTTGGAGAAAAAGTACAAAAAGGCGAAACAATTGCTGATGGACCATCTACAGAGAATGGTGAAATGGCACTTGGTAGAAACGTACTTATAGCTTTCTCTACATGGGAAGGTTATAACTTTGAGGATGCTGTACTTATCAGTGAAAGATTAGTAAAAGATGATGTATATACATCAATTCATATAGAAGAATATGATTGCGAATGTCGTGATACAAAACTTGGACCTGAAGAAATCACAAGAGATATACCAAATGTAGGTGAAGATAGCTTAAAAGACCTAGATGAAGATGGTATTATTAGAATAGGAGCAGAAGTAAGACCTGGAGATATATTAGTAGGTAAAGTTACTCCAAAAGGAGAAACAGAACTTACAGCAGAAGAAAGATTACTTCGTGCAATCTTTGGTGAAAAATCTAGAGAAGTTAGAGATACATCTCTAAGAGTACCACATGGAGAAGCTGGAACAATAGTAGATGTAAAAATATTTACTAGAGAAAATTCAGATGAATTAGGCCCTGGAGTAAATCAAGTAATTAGATGTTATATTGCTACAAAGAGAAAAATTTCTGTTGGTGATAAAATGTCTGGTCGTCATGGTAACAAAGGTGTTATTTCAAGAATACTTCCTGAAGAAGATATGCCATTCTTACCAGATGGAACTCCAGTAGATATAGTATTAAACCCAATGGGTGTACCATCTCGTATGAACTTAGGTCAGGTACTAGAAGTTCACTTAGGTATGGCTGCAAGAGCTCTTGGATGGAAAGTTGAAACACCAGTATTTGATGGTGCTAAAGATAAAGAAATTGAAGAATTGCTTGAAGAAGCAGGATTATCTAAAGATGGAAAAACAACTATTTATGATGGTAGAACTGGTGAAGCATTTGACCATCCAGTAACTGTTGGTGTAATGTATATGCTTAAACTACATCACTTAGTAGATGATAAAATCCATGCTCGTTCAACAGGACCATACTCATTAGTAACACAACAGCCTCTTGGTGGTAAAGCACAATTTGGTGGACAGAGATTTGGTGAAATGGAAGTTTGGGCATTAGAGGCATATGGAGCAGCATATACACTTCAAGAAATGATTACTACAAAATCAGATGATATTGTAGGACGTGTTAAAACTTATGAAGCCATAGTTAAAGGCGAAGATATACCAAAACCAGGAGTACCAGAAGGATTCAAAGTATTGGTTAAAGAATTACAATCTTTAGGACTAGACATTAGACTATATTCAGATAAAGGTTCAGAAATAGAACTTAAAGAAGATATAGATGATGGTGTAGACTTTAATGTTGTAAATAATGATACAACACCAAATGAAGAAACTGTTATTGATGAAAATGAATTAAAAGATGGATATACAGAAGCTGAAGGAGAAGATGAAGAATCTGAGGCAAATGATAGTATATTTGGAGATTTATCTGATGAATCAGATGATGGATTAATTGCAGATGATTATTCAGATGATAATTTTGATGAAGACAATTATAGTGAAGATGATTATGAAGGCTAATCATTAATATAAGTAAATAATTAATTTAATAGCTTTAAATTTTGCAAAGCATAGCAAAATAAATTGAGCAGCAGTGTACATGCTTTGCAAATGAAAAAAGCACCCAAATAATTTAAAGGGAGGCAAAATAAGTGGACGAATTAGAATCTTTAAGCAAGATAAAAATTGGATTAGCATCAGATGAAAAAATAAGAGAATGGTCTAAAGGTGAAGTAAAAAAGCCTGAAACTATTAATTATAGAACACTTAAGCCAGAAAAAGATGGTTTATTCTGCGAGAGAATATTTGGACCAGTAAAAGACTGGGAATGCCATTGTGGAAAATATAAAAGAATAAGATACAAAGGCGTTGTATGTGATAGATGTGGTGTTGAAGTAACTAAATCTAAAGTAAGAAGAGAAAGAATGGGACATATTGAGCTAGCAGCTCCAGTAGCACATATTTGGTATTTCAAAGGAATACCAAATAGAATAGCTTTAATGCTTGATGTATCACCAAGAGCAATTGAAAAAGTTGTTTACTTTGCTTCATATATTGTTACAGATAAAGGAACTTCAAACTTAGACAAATGCCAAGTTTTAAATGAAAAAGAATACCATGAAGCAGAAGAAAAATATGGAGTAGGTTCATTTAAAGCTGAAATGGGAGCTGAAGCTTTAAGAAAATTACTTGCAGAAATAGATGTAGAAAAACTTTCTGAACAATTAAAGAAAGATTTAGTAAAAGCTAGTGAACAAAAAAAGGCTAAGATAATAAAAAGATTAGATACAGTAGAGGCATTTAGACAATCAGGAAATAAACCTGAATGGATGGTAATGAATGTTATACCAGTTATACCACCAGATTTAAGACCAATGGTTCAATTAGATGGTGGAAGATTTGCTACATCAGACTTAAATGATTTATATAGAAGAGTTATAAACAGAAATAACAGATTAAAGAGATTATTAGAATTAGGTGCACCTGAAATAATTGTAAGAAATGAAAAAAGAATGTTACAAGAATCAGTAGATGCCCTAATAGATAACTCAAGACGTGGAAGACCCGTAACAGGAGCTGGCGGAAGAGCTTTAAAATCTTTATCAGACCTACTAAAAGGAAAACAAGGTAGATTCCGTCAAAACTTACTTGGAAAACGTGTTGATTATTCAGGCCGTTCAGTTATAGTTGTAGGACCAGAACTTAAGATTTATCAATGCGGTGTTCCAAAAGAAATGGCAGTTGAACTATTCAAACCATTTGTTATGAAAGAATTAGTTTCTAGAAACTTAGCACATAATATAAAGAATGCTAAGAGAATGGTAGAAAGATTAGATCCAGCTGTATGGGAAGTATTAGAGGATGTTATAAAAGACCACCCAGTAATGCTTAACCGTGCTCCTACACTTCATAGACTTGGTATTCAAGCATTTGAACCAGTATTAGTAGAAGGTAGAGCTATAAAATTACATCCATTAGTTTGTACAGCATTTAATGCTGACTTCGATGGTGACCAGATGGCTATTCACTTACCATTATCACCAGAAGCACAATCTGAATCAAGATATTTAATGCTTTCAACAAACAACCTATTAAAACCAACAGATGGTGAACCTATAACAGAACCATCACAGGATATGATATTAGGTGCATATTATTTAACAATGGATGTTGAAGCAGATCCTAATGATTCTTATGAAGAACAATTAAGAAAAGGAACATTAGGTGCTGGAATGTATTTTTCATCAACAGATGAAGCAGAAATGGCATATGCAAATCATGATTTAGGTGTTCATGCTAAAGTTCATGTAAGAATGGCAGAGTATGACGAACATGGTAAAGAAATAGACCATGGTATGGTAGTAACAACTGTTGGTAGAATTATATATAATAAAGGAATTCCTCAAGATTTAGGATTTGTAGATAGAAGTAAGCCTGAAAATAAATTTGAACCAGAAATTAACTTTACAATTGCTAAAAAGCAATTAAAACAAATTATTGCAAAATGTATTGATGTACATGGACTAGATAGAACTGCTACGCTTCTAGATTACATTAAATCAACTGGATACAAATATTGCACAACAGCTGGTATGACAGTATCTATTGATGATGTTAAAGTTCCTGAAGAAAAAGCAGCCGACTTAGCAGAAGCTCAAAAAGAAGTAGATAAAGTTACAGCACAATATGCACGTGGTTTAATAACAGACAATGAAAGATACAATAGTGTAATTAAAATATGGGAAAAAGCAACAGACAAAGTTGCAGATGCAATGCAAAAGAACTTTGACGATTTAAACCCAATTTACATGATGTCAAAATCTGGAGCCCGTGGTAATATAAGCCAGTTAAGACAAGTTGCTGGTATGCGTGGACTTATGGCAAGTACAACTGGTAAAACAGTTGAAATACCAATTAAATCTTCATTCCGTGAAGGTCTAGATGCCCTAGAATACTTTATTTCAGCCCATGGTGCTCGTAAAGGACTTTCAGATACAGCTTTAAGAACAGCAGACTCTGGATATTTAACAAGAAGATTAGTTGATGTATCTCAAGACTTAATTATAAGAGAAGATGATTGTGGTACTACTGAAGGATTAGAGGTTTATGCAATTAAAGATGGAAACCAAGTAATTGAAAGTTTGCAAGAAAGATTAATAGGTAGATATCCACTACATGATGTTGTAGACCCTAATACTAATGAAGTATTAGCCACAACAGATAAGTTAATAACAGAAAAACAAGCAAAAGCCATTGTAGATGCAGGAATTGAAAGAGTAACAGTACGTTCTCCATTAAACTGCAAAACAAAACATGGTATATGTGCTAAATGCTATGGTATGAGCTTAGCAACACGTGAACTAATTACAATAGGTGAAGCAGTTGGAACAATAGCTGCACAATCAATTGGTGAACCTGGTACACAGCTTACTATGAGAACAATTCACTCTGGTGGTGTTGCAGGTGTTGCAGATATTACACAAGGTCTTCCTAGAGTTGAGGAGCTTTTCGAAGCTCGTAAGCCAAAGGGATTAGCAATAATCTCAGAAATAGAAGGAACTGTTAAGATTTCTGAAGAAAAGAAGAAGAAAGAAGTTACAGTTGTATCTGATGATAATGCTAAAACATATTCAATACCATTTGGTTCTAAATTATGTGTTCAAGATGGTGCACATATTGAAGTTGGAGACCCAATTACTGAAGGTTCAATTAACCCTAATGAAATCTTAGCTATAAAAGGACCAGAAGGAGTTCATGAATATCTAGTACAAGAAATTCAAAAGGTATATAGAAACCAAGGTGTTGATATTAACGATAAACATATTGAAGTTATTGCAAGACAAATGCTTAAGAAAGTAAGAGTTGAAGATAACGGAGATAGTAAATTGCTTCCTGGTTCATTAGTAGATATTAATGAATTAGAAGAAATAAATAAAGCTCTAGAAGCAGAAGGAAAGAAACCAGCTACTGGTAAGAGAATTTTACTTGGTATTACTAAAGCTGCTTTAGCAACAGACAGTTTCTTATCTGCTGCATCATTCCAAGAGACAACTAAAGTATTAACAGAAGCAGCAATAAAAGGAAAGACTGATGAGTTAATTGGTCTAAAAGAGAATGTAATAATTGGTAAACTTATTCCAGCAGGAACAGGTATGGCAAGATATCAAAATACACATATTAATACAGAAGAAACTGAATCAGGAGCAGATAGAGAAAGCTTGCAAGACTCTATGAAAGAAAAGAAAGAACCTAAAAAGGAACCTTCTATGTGGATTTAATAAGAAGTTAATAGAGTATTATGCATAAGTAGTGTATAATTCTTATAAAAAGCAGTATAATAATTGCAAAAATTATTATACTGCTTTTACTGTGGAAAAATATTTCCAAGACTATTGAAAAAATAAAACTAATGGAATAAAAAAATGTATAGATTGGCTATTAGAAAAATAGCCAATTTTTCTTTAGAGGATTTTTAATATACAAATCTGGTTTGACAAATCTTAATAAATTTAGTAAAATATATACTGTATTATTGTATAAATAAATATAACAATAATGCAGAAAATGAGGAGAAAAATGCCGAATAACAATTCGAAAAATTGGGACTCGCTAATTTCAAGAACAAAAATATATTTAATAATTATAGCTATACTTTTAATTTGTTTATGCATATTAAATATTAGCTTAATACTTCCAAGCATAATTATATATGCAATAATTATTGGGTATACAATGTGGACAAATAAAAAGAGAAAAGCAGAATTATCTGAACAATTAAGAGATTTAACTTTAAATGTAAATACTACAGCAAAAACTACATTAATTAATTCACCATTTCCACTTGCTATTGTTGAAACAAATGGCAATGTTATATGGAAAAGTGAAAAATTTGTTACTGAATTTGAAAATTTAGATATAAATATGAATGAATATTTATCAGAAATAGTAAAGAGTATTAAATTTACTATTGAAAATTCAGATAACAATAAACAAGATAAAATTAGAGGGACAATTGATACAAATATAAAAATAGAAAATAAAATGTATAAAGTATTGGGCTCTTATGTTAAATCGAATAAAACTCATCATCAAAAAGAAGAAGAGTATACAACTATTTTATACTTTATTGATGAAACATATTTAAGAAAACTAGAGCAAGAGCAAAAAGATTCAGATATCTGTATTGGAATAATTATGATAGATAACTATGAAGAGATTAGTCAAAGGTTATCTAGTGAAATTAAACCACAGCTAATAGCTAAAATGGAAAAATATATTTATGATTGGGCAGGAAAATATAAAGCACTAATAGTTAAATCAGATAGAGATACATTTTTCTGTATAATGGAACAAAAATATTTAAAAGAAGCTGAAACAGATAAATTTAATATATTAGACGAAGTAAAAGATATAGATGTACCAGATATTGCTCAGCCAACCTTAAGTATAGGATTTTCAGATGATGGAGATAGTAATGCAGAAAAAGCAGAATCTGCAAGAACAGTTATAGATATAGCCTTAGGTAGAGGTGGAGACCAAGCAATAGTTAAAATGGATGGTAGATATCAATTTTTTGGTGGAAGAACTCAAGAAGTAGAAAAAAGGACAAGAGTTAAAGCAAGAATTGTATCACATGCATTAAAAGAATTAATAAGTGAAGCAGATAATGTTATATTAATGGGACATAGCAATTCAGATATGGACTCAATAGGTTCAAGTTTAGGGTTATATAGATTAGCAAAAACTTTAGGAAAAGAAGCTAAAATAGTTAATGAAAGAGCTGGCATAGGATTAGATAATTTCTTAAAAGATGCAAAGAAAAGCGAAGAATATGTAGATTGCTTTGTTACAAAACAGGAAGCAATAGATGCAGTTAAACCAAATACTCTTTTAATAATTACAGATACACATAAAAAGAGTTATGTAGAAGTTCCAGAACTTTTAGATAAAGTAAGCAAAATAGTAGTAATAGATCACCATAGAAGAAGCACAGATTATATAGAAAATGCAATTCTTACATTTCATGAAGTTTATGCATCATCTGCATCAGAGTTAGTAACAGAAATATTAGAATATTCTCAACTAGATATAAAGTTAACTCAAATTGAAGTAGAAGCTTTATATGCAGGTATAATGCTAGATACAAAAAACTTTACATTTAAAACAGGTGTTAGAACATTTGAAGCAGCAGCATATCTCAGAAAATGTGGAGTAGATATTATAAAAGTAAAAAAATGGTTCCAAAGCGATTTAAAAACTTATCAAGTAATATCTGAAATAGTAGCAAAATCTGAAATAGTAAATGATTCTATTGCAATTTCAACATATGAAAATGATGATGAAAATGCCAATATAATTGCGGCAAAAGCAGCAGATGAATTACTTACAATAGGTGGAATAAATGCATCATTTGTACTTGGAAAAACAGGAAACAAAATATATATTTCAGGAAGATCCATAGGTGGAATAAATGTTCAACTAATACTAGAAAAATTAGGAGGCGGCGGACATATTACACTAGCCGGAGCTCAACTTGAAAATATTAGTATGGAAGATGCAAAACAGGAATTAATAAATAGAATAAATGAATATTTTTATGAAATAGAAAACTAAAGAAAATTCACATTCATAGATATCTATGAATGTGATAAATATTTTATTAAGATAAATATATAGATATTTTGTTCTAAAAAAGAAAAAATGCAAAATATTTAAAATAGTAAAATATATTAAAAAATAGATATAATGGAAGGAAAGTGATTTTAATGAAAGTTATTTTATTAGAAAATGTAAAAGGTGTAGGAAAGAAAGATGAAATAATAAATGCAAATGATGGATATGCAAGAAATTTTCTATTACCTAAAAAATTAGCAGTAGAAGCAAATAATCAAAATTTAGCAAAATTAAAATCAAAACAAGAAGCAAATGCTCATAAAAAAATGACAGAAAAGCAAGAAGCGGAAGAATTAGCTAAAAAATTAGAAAAAATAATACTTAAAATTCAAGTAAAAGCAGGAGAAAATGGAAAGATATTTGGCGGAGTTACTGCTAAAGAAATATCAGAACAGTTAGAAAAACAGCACAATTTTAAAGTAGATAAAAAGAAGATAGATTTAAAAGAAACTATAAAGCAAACAGGTATGTTCAATATAGATTTAAAACTATATGAAGGAGTAAATGCTAAATTAAAAATACATATAATTGGTGGATAAGCGTTATCAAAAAAATTATATATATAGTATAATTATATAGAGAAATAGTGCATAATTAATTTACATATTAAAGCATAAAAACAAGCTTAGAAAGGACAGTAATATGGAATTAGGAAAAGTACCACCACATGATGATGAAGCAGAACAAGCAGTTATAGGCAGTATGATGACAGATAAAGATGCAGTAATTTCAGCAATAGAAGTCTTAAAACCAGAAGACTACTATAGAGAAGATAATAAAACTATATATACTGCAATTATGAATTTGTATGCTAAAGCAGAGCCAATAGATATAATTACTTTAAAAGATGAACTTACATCTTTAGGAAAATTAGAAGCAGTTGGAGGGCTAGAATATTTAGCAACACTTCCAGATAAAGTTCCTACAACTTCTAATGTTGAAAAATATATAAAAATAGTAGAAGAAAAGTCTATTTTAAGAAGTTTAATAAAAACTGCAAATGAATTAATACAAATTGGATATGACCAAAATGAAGAAGTAGAAGTACTAATGGATAGTGCAGAAAAAAAGATATTTGATTTGATGCAAAGAAAATCTCAAAAAGGTTATAGCTCAATTAGAGATATATTAGTAGACTCATTTACAGAATTAGAACAATTATATAATCAAAAACAACATATAACAGGTGTAGCATCAGGATTTATAGATTTAGACAATAAAACAGCAGGATTCCATAAATCAGATTTAGTCTTAATTGCAGCAAGACCTGCTATGGGAAAAACTGCATTTGCTCTTAATATTGCAAGCTATGCAGCAGTAAGCGCAAATACTCCAGTAGTTGTATTTAGCTTAGAAATGTCAAAAGAACAATGCGCAAACAGAATTTTATGTGCTCAAGCAATGGTAGATAGTGAAAAGGTTGCCAAAGGAGATATAAGTGATGAAGATTGGTCAAAACTAGCCATTGCATCAGGAGAACTATCTGAATCAGCTGGAATATTTATAGATGATAGTGCAGGTATTAATATTGCAGAAATTAGAGCTAAATGTAGGAAACTAAAACTTGAAAAAAATATAGGTCTAGTTGTAATAGACTATTTACAATTAATTCAAGGAAGTGGAAATACAAAAAGTAGAGAGCAAGAAATTGCAGAAATAAGTAGATCTTTAAAAATATTAGCAAAAGAAATAGAAGTACCAGTAATAGCACTATCACAGCTATCTCGTGCACCAGAAGCAAGACCAGATCATAGACCAATGCTTCAGGATTTACGTGAATCAGGTTCTATAGAGCAGGATGCGGATATAGTAATGTTTCTATATAGAGATGATTATTATAACCCAGAAACAGAAGCTAAAAATATAGCAGAAGTAATAATAGCAAAGCATAGAGCAGGACCTACAGGAACAGTAGAACTTCTATGGATGCCAAGTTATACAAAATTTGCTAATAAATATAAAGGATAAAACCAAAGAGGAAACCCAAGAGAACCCAAGAGGGACGTTCCTTTTTGGGTTAAAAATAAAAAATAAAAAACCCAAAAAGGAACGTCCCTCTTGGGTGAAAGAAGTAAATTATGGCAAAACGTGTAGATAAGCTAGAACAAAAATTTTTAGATACAATTAAAGAAAATAATTTAATAAATAGTGGAGATGTAATAGTAGTTGGGGTATCAGGTGGCCCTGACTCTATTACTCTTTTGACATGCTTAAATAAATATAAAGAATACTTAGATATTAGAATTATATGTGCACATATTAATCATTTAATAAGAAAAGATTCCACAGATGATGAACAATTTGTGGAAAACGTATGCAAAAAAATGGGTATAAAATGCTATATAAAAAGAGCTGAAGTTGAAAAAATAGCAAAAGAAGAAAAAAGAGGAACTGAAGAAGTTGGTAGAAAAATAAGGTATGATTTTTTTGATGAAGTAGCTAAAAAAGAAAATGCAAATAAAATAGCTATTGCACATAATATGAATGATAATGCAGAAACAATGTTATTAAATATAATAAGAGGTTCAGGCTTAACAGGATTAGAAGGTATTCAACCAGAAGAGTATGGTAAATATATAAGACCACTTATAAACTGCAAAAGAGAAGAAATAGAAGAATATTGCAAAAAATATGATTTAAAACCTAGAATAGATAGTACAAATAAGGAAAATATATATAGAAGAAATATTATAAGAAATAAAATACTTCCAGAATTAAAAGAGTTAAATCCAAATATAGTTCAAAGTCTAAGTAACTTATCTAAAATTGTAAAAGTTCAAAATTTACACATAAAAAATGAAGTGAAAAATATATATAATAAAATAGCAACTGAAACATTTAAAGAAAATAATAAAAATGATAAAATCTTAGGGAAAATTGAATTAGACCTAAATGAGTTTCAAAAATTAGACTTAAACTTAAAACAAAACATAATTATATATGCAATAACTAAAACTCTAAAAAACGCTAGAAATATAGAAAAAGTCAATATAGATGACATAATTAAAATGTGCAATCGAAATATCGGAAAAAAATACATAGAACCCAATAAAAATTTAAGAATTTTAATAGAAAATAAAAAAATAATTTTTATACCTTTATTATAAAGTTCCGTAAGTAAAAGCCAGATATATAGCTATTTACAAAGAAAAAACTTTTAAAAAAAGTATTGCATAAACTTTTTTAATGTGTTAGTCTACAATAAGACAAAATCTCTTAGATAAAATATAAAAAGGGAGGATAAAATTTTGAAAAACAGTATAAAAACATTATCAGCTTGGCTAATAATAGGTATAATACTTTTATTCATTATACCAGCAATTTTAAATGGTACTAATAGTGAGCTCACATATTCTGAACTTCTTGCTAAAATAGAGGCAGGAGAAGTAACAGATATTGAAATAGCTTATGGAGGAGAGTCTGCAAGAGTAAAATTAAAAAATGACTCAAATATAAAGAATGTAAATATTCCAAGTGTAGATAATTTAATGGAAAATTTAAATTCTTCAATGACTGAAAATACAATAAACGTAACAGAAGCAGATAAATCATTTTGGCTTATAGTTTCAGATTTATTACTTCCAATATCTTCAATAGTATTACTAATATTAATGTTTATGCTATTTATTGGTGGACCTCAATCACAAGGTAAAGGAGCAATGCCATTTGGAAAAAGTAAAGCTAGAATGGTAAGTGCAAATGATAGAAATAAAGTAACATTTAAAGATGTTGCAGGTATAGATGAAGAAAAAGAAGAATTACAAGAAATAGTAGATTTCTTAAAAAATCCAAGGAAATATACGGATATGGGTGCTAGGATACCAAAAGGAGTGCTATTGGTAGGTCAACCTGGTACTGGTAAAACACTTCTTGCAAAAGCAGTTGCAGGAGAAGCAGGTGTACCATTCTTCATAATAAGTGGTTCAGACTTTGTTGAAATGTTTGTTGGTGTTGGTGCATCAAGAGTAAGAGATTTATTTGAAGAAGCAAAAAGAAATGCACCTTGTATAGTATTTATAGATGAGATTGATGCAGTAGGTCGTCAAAGAGGTGCAGGTCTTGGTGGAGGACATGACGAAAGAGAACAAACATTAAACCAAATGCTAGTTGAAATGGATGGCTTCTCAGCTAATGAAGGTGTTATAGTATTAGCTGCAACAAATAGACCAGATGTACTAGATAAAGCTTTATTAAGACCTGGTAGATTTGATAGACAAATAGTAGTTCCAGCACCAGATGTTAAAGCAAGAGAGCAAATACTAGAAGTTCACGCAAGAAAGAAAAAATTAGCAGATGATGTAGATTTAAATATAATTGCAAAAAATACATCAGGCTTTACAGGTGCAGACCTAGAAAATGTATTAAATGAAGCAGCTCTTTTAGCAGCAAGAAGAGATAAGACTGAAATTAGTGAAAGAGAAATAGAAGATGCCATGGTTAAAGTAACTATGGGACCAGAAAAGAAAACAAGAGTTAGAAGTGATAAAGAAAAGAAACTTGTTGCATACCATGAAGGTGGTCATGCAGTTGTAAGTAGATACTTAAAAACTCAAGATCCAGTTCATGAGATATCTATTATTCCTAGAGGAATGGCTGGTGGATATACTATGTATAGACCAACAGAAGATAAATCATTTATTTCTAAAACTGAAATGCTTGAAAACATAGTATCATTACTTGGTGGTAGAGCATCAGAAGAATTAGTGTTAGGAGATATTTCTACAGGTGCAAGCAATGATATCCAAAGAGCTACACAAATAGCAAAAGCAATGGTTACAAAATATGGTATGAGTGATAGAATTGGAACTATAACCTTAGGATCAGACAATGATGAGGTATTTATAGGAAGAGATTGGGGACATGAAAAATCTTATTCAGAAGAAACAGCTGGCATAATAGATGAAGAAGTTAAGAGAATAATAGATAATGCTTATGCTGAAGCTAAAGAAATCTTAACAGAGCATAGAGATAAATTAGACAAAGTTGCTGAAGTCTTAGTAGAAAAAGAAAAAATCACTGGTGAAGAATTTGATGAAATTTTTCAAGGTGAATAAATAACTACAAATTCAAAATAATTTTATAAAAAGCACAAATAGAAGATAAAACTTGTATTTGTGCTTTTATTTATAACAAATTCACGAAATTTAGTAAAAACTATAGACTTATTATAAAAAATATAATATACTAATATTCGTAGGAAATGGAAATAAGCAGATGTGGTTTGCCTCCAACTTGGAGGTGATGCGTATGGTAGATATAACATATTTATTAACAATTATATACATACTATTTTATTCTTTAATAGGAATAACTATCATTACGTTTGCACTAATATTTTATCTAATAAGTATTATTAGCAAACAAAATTAAACAATAAAAAAACACATCTGTAATCTTGCCGGTTTAGATGTGTTTTTTTTACACTGGCAAACCACGTTTGTGGTTTTTCATTTCCTATAGATATTATACATTTATCTTATAAAAATGTCAAATACTTTTAAAACAAAATATGCGAAAATACGTATAAAATGCAAAAAAATGCTAAAAATAAAGTAAATAAAAATAGTTATTAAATTAAAATGTAAAAGCAAGGAGAAAACCAAATGAAAAATGAAGAAGAATTATTGAAAAACTTTGATAATATTGTAGGAACAAATAAAATAAAAAGGATAGATAGAAAAAAATTTCCATTAATACTAAAACTATATGAATGTTTTAAAGAAGATATGTTTGTAGAAACTAAGGAATATAAAGAGTTAAAACAAGAAAAACAAAAGATTTTAGAAAAAATAAATGAAAGCTTTAATAGCAATGAAAAGCAATTATTTGAAAATTACTGGGATATAGAAAGTAAGCTATCTAGCATAGTAGAAGAAGAAATATTTATATTTGCATATTTACTAAGGGATGAGATAGAAAGTGAAAAATAAATGTAAAAAGAGCTCTTACTTAAGATTATAAGAGCAAAATTTATAATTCTTCATCAGTAATTTCAAATAAATCATTAGGAGTGCATTCTAATATTTTACAAAGTTTTTCAATATTAGAATACTTTATAGACCCAGTTTTGTTCTCGACAAGATTATTAAAATTAGTATAGCTAACATTACCTACATTATTAAGCATATTAAATAACCAATACTTAGTTTTATTCTTTTCTTTTAACAATTTTTTTACATTTAATTTCACCATCTAAAACTTCATCCCTTCCATAATTCACTCAAGGTCAAGCTTATCAATATATATAGTTTACAACAACCTAATATTTATATTAACTCTTAAAAAAATAACTCACAAAAACAGTAGACAAATAAAAATATTAGTGCTAAAATAAAATGGAAATAAAAGAAAATATTAGGAGGTGAACTAAGGAAAAAGTATAAAATTATCTAAAATACTAATAATATTTATATCAAAAAAACATAAGAAAGGAAGAATAAAAGATGAAATTAAAAAATAATGTAAAAGGTATAACCTTGATAGCGCTTGTCGTAACAATAATTGTCCTATTAATATTAGCAGGAATAGCCCTAAACCTAACCATAGGAGAAAATGGATTATTTACAAGAGCCCAGAATGCAGCAAATACTTGGCAACTCGCAGAACAAAATGAACAAAATGCAATGAATGATTTATCCAGTTGGATGGATGAAAATATTCCAAAGGGGCCAGAATCAATATCTGAAACAGAATCATATGTTGGATATTATGCAGACACAGATGGAGATGGAACAGTTGATGGCGTAATCTATGCAGATTTGGCAGTTGGAGGAAGCGGAGAATGGAATACTGTTTACGGAAAATATGAAATACCTACTGAAACAAATTTAAAACAATATTATATCGAAGAAGAAAATTATGATGGAGTATTTGGAACAGGTAAAGTAATAGCTCGAATGGAAGGAACAGACGGAAATGATAGATTTTATGTAATGGCATTAGAAAATATAAATTCTGAAACAAGATATTATTGGTATTTTAACGCACATGGAAATATAAATAAAACAGTATCTTTTTCAGACAATGATTTTGGACAAGGAAGAGCTAATACAGAATATGTAATGGAAAAATGGAATGATCCAAGTTTAACTTGGGGTAAGCATAACGATTTAGATATGTGGGGAGCAATAGAAGATGAAATAGATGCAGGTTGGTTTGTACCATCGAAATCAGAATGGGGAGCATTTGGAAAAAATGTATTAGATATGCAAAAAATAATAATTACGGGAGATAATTGTGAAGAATATGGATTTAGTGGAAATGGATACTGGTCTTCTTCGGCGAGCAATGAAGAAAATGCTTACTTCGTTGAATTAATTGGTAAAAATATTAACTCTGGTAGTGTTAGAGAAACTTTTTGTGTGCGTTTGAGCACGACTTTCTAATTTTGTAAAAAATTAGAAAGTAAACAGCACGTTATGTAAATAACGTGCAAACAGTAAAATCGAGAAAATGCTTCATAAGAAGCTCTCGATTTGACTGAAAGTATAAAGGTTGAAAAATAATATAATAAAAAGTCCATAGAAAATAAAAGTCCTAAAAATAGTACTTTTTAAGAAAGAATTTAAATTACACCAAACAATTTAAACTAGTTAATTAACTAACTTTGTAGCCTTGAGACTCTAAAAATTTAATAGCATTATTAATGCACTAAACTGCTAGTGCAGTGGTCGAAAATTTAAAAGAGAAAATAAAATAAAAAAGTTGAAAAAATATAAATTCTCCCTTAAAATATATTATGTAAATTAACGCAAAAATATATTTTAAGGGGGTTTTTGTATGACCAATAAACAATTACTAGAGAAACTAAAAGAAGATATGGAAATGAGA
>CAWVEX010000071.1:0-5341 GCA_963928415.1 Bacillota bacterium
CCACACGGCTCTTTTCAATTTTCAGAGAAACTAATTTATAATTTTCAACTATTAATCAGTTACTTTTGTAGGAATGAAAATTTATTGAAAGATAATATAACTTTATATGGTAAAAAAATAAAAATAAATATATAATTATAATAACCCCTGTTTTGTATCGCACTCTTAAATAGGTGCATACATGGATAAATTTTCCGTGTAAAATAGCATCATAAGAGAGGAGGATATAAAATATGAACAAATTAAAAATACCAGAAAATCACAGCGGTATAAGTAAAACTTTACGTCTTCCTGACAATGTGGTTGAGGATGTACAAAAATTAGCAGACAATAAAAACTTATCTTTTAACAAAACTGTAATTGCTCTACTTAGATATTCTCTTGAGAATTTAGATGAAAGCGATAAAAAACTTTTAGAGAAAAATGGATAAGAGAAGCAAAAAAATACCCAGAATTAATTAAGAAAGCTTAAATTAATTCTAGGTATTTTTTTATTTAAATAAATAATATACAAATATAATTATTTCAATAATAAGTATTGTAGGAAAACCGTATTTAAAGTACCACTTTTTTGTTTTATGCCTAAATACATACATACCTGCAATTCCACCAATACCACCACCAAGCAAAACTAATAAAAATAAAAACTTTTCGCTAACTCTCCAATCACCAAGTCTAGCTTCATGTTTATCCCACCACATAATTAATAAAGTAAGTAGGTTAATTACTAATAAATAAATAGCAATATTTTTGGGAGTAAATATAGCACCTGCTAATAAATTAAAATCTATCATATTTTTTCCTTTACTAAAAATATATAATATAAATAACTAAACATTAATATTAATTTTAGAATCTTTAGCTCTTTTCCTATATAAAGTAATTTTTCTTCCAATAACTTGTACAACAATACTATTTGTATTATTTGCAAGTTCAATTGCAATATCTTTTGCATCACTTGGTGCAGTTTCTAAAACTGTAAGTTTAATAAGCTCTCTTGCTTCTAAGGCATCATCTACTTGTTTTATTAAATTATCATTAATACCTAACTTACCAACTTGAAAAATTGGCTCTACAGTATTTGCTAATCCTCTTAAATATGCTCTATCTTTACTATTCATTTTAATTCCTTTCTATGTAAAAACCTCCCAATAAGGGAGGCAATTATTAAATATGGAGCAGGTAACGGGAATCGAACCCGTATAGCCAGCTTGGAAGGCTGGAATTCTACCATTGAACTACACCTGCATTTCAATGACAATATTTATTCTACAATATATTAAAACAAAAGTCAATACAAATTTCAAAAAAAGTTAAAAATGTAACATTTGTAATAAAAATGTAATACTTAAAATATTGACTATAACAAAAAATAAATATAAAATAATAAAAGATTTATTCTATTTTATATAAATAGTATAAGTACATTGAAAACTTAATATTCAAGAAAAAAACAAATGCACAAATACTATTTATATAGATAGACATAATTAAACAAAAGATGAAAATATAAAAGAAAATACATATAATAAGAAGAAAAACTTATTAAAAAAGAAAAATATTAAACTAAAGAAGGGAGAATATTCATGAAAGAACAAAACAAAAAATACTTGAATATTAAAAAAATTAAGAAACAAGTAAAAGGTATAACACTTATAGCCCTTGTTGTTACAATCGTTGTTTTACTAATATTAGCAGGTATAGCACTAAATCTTACAATAGGAGAAAATGGCTTATTTACAAGAGCTCAGAATGCAGCAAATACCTGGCAAATGGCAGAACAAAATGAACAAAATGCAATGAATGATTTAGCAAGTTGGATAGATAGTGTAACAGGTGGTAATACTGGAAATAATCAAACTGGAGAAACAGCAGTAGAAGCATTTAATGCAGGAAAAATAAAAGTTGGAGATTATATAACTAATTTTAATAATAGTATAATAAATAAATCAGCATCAGTAACTTTAAGTGAAGAAGAAACCGGACATGCAGGAGACCAAACATATACAGTAGATATGGAAACTACTTGGAGAGTACTAGGCTTAAGTGCAGATGGATCACAATTAGTATTAACAACAGGAAGCCCAATAAAAAAAGTAATGAATCCTGAGGGAGCAGAAGATTGGGAAAAAGACCCATACTTATATTTAGAAGGAGCAGAAGGCTGGTATAATACAAATGATGACTTAACAGATGATAATATATTAGATAGAATTTGTAAAATATATGATAATAGCTTAGCTCAAGAAGTAAAAAGTATGAGAATAGAAGATATAAATAATCTTCTAGGAATAACAATAAAAGATGGACAAATAAATAAAGATGGTACAAGAGTAGAAATGTCACAATCTTTTATAGGACAGAGCCAAAATTATGGTGAGGAAAGTAACAACTATGCACCAGAAAACTATTTAAAAGAAGTATATCCAGATAATGAAAAATATCAAAGTTTAGGTACAAAATATGTAGGAGACGAAATAGATGGTTCAGCATATATGTATATGGTTTCAGATCCATCAGTAATAGAACAAGAAAGCAAATTATATGAAGTCTTATTTAAAGATACTGCATCAAATGGATATCCTAAATCATATTGGCTCGCCTCTTCTGGAGTGTATATTTACGACTCGTATTGCCACTTTGGCCCAGGCTGTGTCGGTCGAGGGATGGCCTGCGATGGAGGTGGTTACCTCTTCAATTCCAGTGGCAACGAGGGTGAGAATTGGTTTGGCGTGCGCCCTGTGGTATATCTAAAATCTAATATTCCAGCAGATAAATTGAAAGTTAATGAAGCTGGAACAGAAGAAACATGGAATACAACAATTCCAAATAGTTTCGAAAGTAAAAATATTAATAAAGGACAAGTTTCAAGAAGGGACAATTAGAATTAGGCAGAAACTAACGTCCTTCAAGAAGGTCCTTAGGACTTTTTGAAGGACTCCCAAAATAAAATGAAAAAGGTTGTAAGGATTAGATGGAAAATGGGTGTAATTAATATAGTAGAAAATGTTAAGAAAATTCATAAATTATATGTAATATTAATTAGAATAGGAAATTTTTATAATTGTTATGGGAGAGATGCATATGTTATTTCATATTTACTGGGATATAAAATAACATTACTAGATAGTAATATATATACATGCTCTTTTCCCAAAAGTGCTATTAACAAAGTTTTATCAATACTTGAAAGCAATAAAATTAATTATATAATATTAGACAAAAGAAATAACTATGATGTTGAAAATAAAATCAATTTCAAGAATCTTAATAAATATGAAGAAATATATATAAAAGCAAAAGCTAAAATTGCAACAAGAATGAGAATAGAGAAAATTTATAAATATTTATTATCTTGCCAAAATGAAAAATTAATATATGAAATAGAAAATATAATAAATGAGAGAAGAGAAATTCAAAGTAATTAATTTTATAAGAGAATTAATTGTTTATTTGGATAAATATTTAGATAATTTTCCTAGAAAAGATATAGAAATTAAAAATAGATTAAAAAATTCTTCATATGATATGTTAGAATTAGCATATAAAGCAAATCTTAAAGAAAAAAATAGTATAGATTATATAAATGATATAATAGCTAAAGTTAAAATAATAGATTTTCTTTTAAATCTTTGTTACGATAAACAGATTATTAATTTAAAAAGATATACAAAGTTTGGTGAAAAATTAGATGATATATTAAAATATGCAATAGGTTGGCAGAAATCGATTATAGTTAAACAAAATGAAAGTAAATAAAAAAATACAATTCACAAAAATAAAAATGATTTATTATTAGGGCATAGTTGTATTGGCTCGCCTCTTCTGGAGTGAATATTAACGACTCGAATTGCAACTTTGGCCCAGGCTATGTCAATCAAGGGATGGCCTGCGATGGAGGTAGTAACCTCTTCAATTCCAATGGCAACGAGAATGAGAATTGGTTTGGCGTGCGCTCTGTAGATTCTATAAACTGTGGTTATACGAGTAATCTCGTATAAGAGATAATATAGAAACAAACTGATGTCCTTTCGCATTTAGTACTCTAAAATATTTTACAAAATAAGGCGATAAAATAAAAATAGATAAATATATTTGTTAGTAAAGTAATTGAAGGGGAATATGTTTTAGTACTATTTTTAAGTAGCGATTTGGCTACTTTTTTTCTATTTTATAGAAAGAGTTTGAAGATGAAAAGAAAAGGCAATTTATATAATAATATGCTGAAAATTGAAAATATTATTTCAGCATATAATGAAGTTTGTTCACATACTAGAAATAAAAAGAAAGTAAGGAATTACAAAGAATATAAATGTATTTACATTACTAGAATTTATAATATTTTAAAAAATAAAAATTATACCGTTGGAAAGTATAATGTATTTACTATTTATGAACCTAAAAAACGAATTATAGTAAGTCAAGGATTACAAGATAAAGTTATTAATCATTTAATAAGTAGGCAAATATTATATCCTGCATTATTACCATGTTTGATTGATGAAAATGTTGCAAGTATAAAAAATAAAGGAACTAGTTATGGCATAAAATTAGCAAAAAAATATCATAATATTTGCAAAGTGAAATATGGAGAATACTATATATTAAAATTTGATATTAGTAAATTTTTTGCAAGTATTGATAAGGATATATTAAAAAAGAAACTTCTAACAAAAATAAAGGATAGAGATGCCATAAACATTGTTTTTAAAGTAATAGACAGTCAAGAAAAAGGCTTAGGTATTGGCTCTATGTCTAGCCAAGTGCTAGCTGTATTTTATCTAAACGATTTAGATCATTATATAAAAGAAGAATTAAAAATAAAATATTATGTAAGATATCAAGATGATGGACTATTATTCCATCAATCAAAAGATTATTTAAAATATTGCTTAAATAAAATTGAATATTTTTTACAAAAAGAAAAGTTAGTACTCAATTCAAAGAGTAGAATATTTAAAAGTAGTAACAATTTTATTTTCTTAGGAAGAGATAAAAAAGGAAACTATTGTAAATATAAAGATATTAATAGAAAAATAAAAAAGAAAAGATACTTATATGAGAAAGATGTATGCAATTTAATGGGATATATAAATTCAGTAATGAATTATAATAACTTGTTAAAAAGAGATTAATTTATAATGTATTAAGTAAAAATAGGGAATACATATAGCACTAAACTGCTGTCGCAGTGGTCGTAAATTGGAATATATAGCCTAAAATAAATAAAAACAGTAAAAATACTTGAAAATACAGATAACCTCCTTTAAAATATATTATGTAAAATAAATATATTTTAAAGGAGGTTGTTTATGACAAATAAACAATTACTAGAAAAACT
>CAWVEX010000072.1:0-11692 GCA_963928415.1 Bacillota bacterium
CCATGCATTTCCAGGTAAAAGAGCGTTAAATCTATCATATTCTTCTTGAAATGGCATACTTGGTAAAGCAATTAATGTAGAAATAACTGCTATTATTCCAAAAAAATATTCAGCCATTTTAGGAATTTCAAAATTATTTTTTAATTGCTTCTTTTCTAAATCAACAATCTTAGAATTAATTAAAATTAATAGCATTATAATGTTATATATATATATTAAACCATTCATTTCGTTAAAATATAAATTATTTTCCTTATGTAATAAACCATATGAAGTATTAAAATTATATTCAAAAAATGTTGCTATTAAAATATAATTACACAATATAATCTTTACAGAGAAAAAAGACATTCTTGCTTTTATTAAAATCCAAATTACTATTACAATATTAAATACAAAAAAGACATTTGAATTATTTAAAAAATAATATAATATAAAGGTAATACATATAAGTAAAAAAGCAAAAAAGTTCTCTTTTCTTATTCTTAAGTTTTTCAAATTTTCCAACATTTCGTTAACTCCTAAAAAGTATTTTCAGTATTACAATAACTACTAATTTAAAATGAATGATTTAATAATTCTGTATCATATTATTTATTCATAATATTAGTTACAAGTTTTTCAGTTTTTAAAACTTCTTTTTCTATTGTAAATCTTTTTTTACATTTAGTAAAATTATTTTCTATCATTTTTTCGACAGAACTTCTATTGTCTACAATATACTTAACTTTAGATGCAATTTCTATATAATCCCCTTTTTCTACAAAAAAAGCTTCATTTATATTTAGTATATCACTAATTCCTCCTACTTTGGTCGTAATTATAGGTTTTTTGCAAGCCATATATTCTACTATAGCTAATCCAAACCCTTCCCATTTTGAAGGCAATAAAGCTATATCAAACGCTGATATATATTTTTCAACATCGTTTACCCATCCTGTAATAATTATATTTGAATCTATTCTCTGTTCTTTAGAGATTTTTAAAACTTCATTTTGTAGATTTCCAGAGCCGGACAAACATGAAATAAATTTTTTTATTTTCTTTAATTAATTCATTCGCTGCTCTTATTGACGTTAATGGATCTTTTTGTTCACTAATTCTTCCCACAATACCAATTACAATGGCTTCATCTTTAATTCCATATTTTTTTCTAATTTGCTTTCTGTCATCTTCAGAATAACTAAATTTTTTTACATCTATTCCATTTTCTATTAAAGTAATTTTATTATTACTACATATATTTTTTTCTAAAGCTGATTTATATTCACTATTAGATATTGCAATAATTTTATCAGTTTTATATGCCAAAATTTTTTCTATTAGTTGAAAAATTAATTTCTTTTTGCCTATATCAGCATTAAAATACCAGCCGTGTGCATTATATAGTATCTTTATTTTTTTATTAAATAGAAGAGCTAATCTTCCAATAGCGCCAGCTTTACTACTATGTAAATATACAATATCAGGTTTTTCTTTTTTTAAAATTTTTCTAATTTGAAATATTGATTTTAAGTCTTTCTTCAAATTAATATTTCTTATCATATCAACAAAATAATATCCATCACACAATCTAAGTATTTCATCATTATTTCTATAATCATTAGAAACAATTATAATATTTTCGAATTTTTCTTTATTAATATTTTTTATTAATTCTTTTACATATTCTGCAACCCCACCAGCTGATTGCATAATATGAACAATTTTTACTTTTTTCATAATATTACACTACATTGCTCCATCTTTTTTTAACACTTTTTTAAGTGTAAATAGCAAAATTTTTATATCCTCTTTAAAAGAACGATTTTTTATATAGTCTAAATCTATTTTTAGTCTGTCTTCAAATGTAATTTTACTTCTACCTCTAATTTGCCAAGGTCCTGTTATTCCAGGTTTAACTTTAGTTATACCTGCAAAATATTCTCCCATATCTTTTTGTTCTCTCGGAAGATATGGTCTAGGTCCTACTAAGCTCATATTTCCAATTAATACATTTATAAATTGAGGGAACTCATCTAAACTTGTAGCCCTTAATACCTTTCCAACTTTAGTTATTCTTGGGTCACATTTTAATTTTTTATATTTTTTGTATTCTTTTCTTGCTTCTTCATTTTCTTCTAAGTATTCTTTTAGTCTATCATCTGCATTCATGCACATAGATCTAAATTTATACATTCTAAATTGCTTTCCATTTTTGCCAATACGAAGTTGTTCATAAAATAATGGACCATCATTTTCTTTTTTCATAATTCTAATTATTTCTACTATTATTGTTATAGGTATTAATAATATAACTCCTATTAATCCTGCTATAATATCTATAAATCTCTTAACAAATCTATAAGCAATATTTTGTTTTTTAACAACATATAAAATCGGTTTTATTTCTTCGTCTTCTTGTTCTTTTGTCAATATTGCCTCATTGTCAGCCATTATTATTATCCCCCTTTACTAATAGTATTTTTTGATGCTTCTAATTTATCATTTTATTGTATTCCTGTTTTATTTATAATCTGATTACTTATATTTTTTACTGTTTCTGAACACGTATAGTCAGTTTGATCGAATAATTCTTTATGTAGAGTTTCTACATTTTCTTCTAAGTTTATAGGTACACCGTAGAATACTCCTCCAATATTTGATCCTTGTGTTTTTTCTGGCCAGCCATTGCTTTCAGATATATTTATATTCATAAGAGTAGGTGCTAATCCAATTATATCTGTACTACTAATATTTGTAGATATTTTAGGAAGCATTATATTTACAACTTTAATTAATTCACTTGCACTTAATGTTTTTGCTTTCTTTAGCATTGCTTCTAATACATCTCTCATTCTTTCAGTTCTCTTGTAGTCTCCACCTGATGTATAACGAATTCTAGAATATGCTAAAGCTTGTACACCATCTAATTTATATGTTCCAGCAGTTGTTATATGACTTGAATTATGTCCTGTAACTCTATTATTTTCATCTATATATCCATTTATATATTTTACTTCTTCACTTGTAATAGGCATAGTAATTCCACCTAATGCATCTACTGCATCTACTACTGCATCAAAGTTAACTGTAACATATTCTTCAATATTTAAATCTAAGTTTGCATTAAGTGTGCTTACTGCAAGTTCTGCTCCTCCGTAAGAATATGCATGTGTTACTTTATCTAAGTTTCTTCCTGTAAGTAATAGATAAGTATCTCTATATACTGATACTAATTTTACTTCATTTGTCTTCTTATTAATTGATGCAATTATTATACAGTCACTTCTATTTCCTCTTCCATAATCATCTTGTCTTGAATCTATTCCAAATAGTGCTATATTTCTATAATCACTTAGTTCATCTGCAACTGCATCATTTATACTTATTGCATTTAAGTTAATTTCTTCTTGGTCCATTTTTCCTAGCATACTATATATATATGTGAATCCTGCTGCTGCTATTGCTGCAATTATAACTACTAGGACTATTACTATTATTAATATTATTTTTAATACTTTTCTTTTTTTAGATTTTGGCTTATTTGCCTTTTCATTAGCTTTATTATAATGATTTTGATTATTTGTTCTATTATCTTTCATTCTTCTTCCATTGTTAGCCATTATTATTTACCTCCTACATAAAATAATATCTGACATTATGTTTATGTTTTCTTCACCATTCGACCTTTATTTTATCATTGATAGTTATATTTGTAAATACAAAAGAAGAAAAAAATTAAAGAGCATTGATTAAATTCAATGCTCTTTTTAAGTTGCAACTTTTTATTTATATTTTTTACTTTTATATCCTTAGTTATTATACATTATATTTTCTTGATTTAATAAATGCAAATGCACCTACAGCTATTGTAATAATAGCTATACCAGCTACAATGTATACGTCTGTTTCACCAGTTTGTGGTATATCTTTTTCAGCATCATTAATTTGGTTAACGCTTACAATGTTTTCTTTTTCTTCAGCGTTGTTAACTGGTCTTGCATTAGTATTTGTGTTTAATAAATTTGTGTTAGTTGTGTTATTAGTTGGATTGCTTGTTAAATTTGTTATTAAGATTGATGATCCTGATGCGTTAGATCTTACCATTGTAAAAAACAAAACTACAAAAATCATAACTATTGAAATTGCAACATACTTCATTGAATTTTTCATAGTATTCTTCCTTTCTTCTTTAGACTACTAATTTTATTATTTGTTTTTTTAAAACAAATATAGCAAGAAAATTATTACATTTTCGAACTATAATTATTATAAATCTTTTTATTTATGTTCGTCAACATTTTTTTGAAAATTTTGTCGAATTTTTATACAGTTTTTTTTATTTACATTTTCAATCTTATAAAAAGCTTTATCTCATATATGCATTGATACTCAATCTCTTCCTTGATATTTATTTATTCGTTCATCTATAATTTTTCCTTTGTTTATTATTAAAGCATTATTTAAAACATAATTATTTTTTTCTTCTATTAAAATATCAACATATTTAGATACTTCTTTAGATATTTCATTTGATACTGTCTTATACAATAATGTAGGAGTATGATCAACAACATAATGCATAATTCCATTTACAAAATATGTAGGATTATTTAATGTAGTAGGTATGCTTGTTTCAATGGCTCCACCTTTATCACAACTTATGTCTATAATTAAAGAATTTGGTTTCATATTTGTTAAATCTTCTTTATAAATAATGTGGTCTTGTCTTAAAGTATCCCATAATACAGTATTTACAATTATGTCATAGTCATTTAATTTTTTTCTAAATAATTTTTCCATTTTTCTTGTGTAAATATCTACTCTAGCTCCTAACTGTGTGAAAACTCTAAAAGCTCCTCTAGATGTGTTCCCATTTCCTATTATTGCAACATTCAAATCATATGGAAGACTTCCATAACATAGTAAAGCATGCATTGTTGCAGCCTCTCCAGCAATCTCATTATTTTTCCAAAAAACATGTCTCCCTTCTTCAAACATATCTTCCCACGCATACGCTGTAATTTCTTTATTTATTAACTTATCTGTAATATCTTTATTTTGAACTGCATGTATCCAGCCAAATATTATTTTTCCTTTACTAACATTATTTAAATAATTTGCGTCTCCTATTTTAGGATCGCAAAGTATTTGAATTTTGTCACTTAGTAAAAAATCTTTATCACATATTTTACATCCATATTTTTTATATTCTTCATCGCTAATTCCTAAATCTTTTCCATATTCTTTTTCTAAATAAATATTTTCTTTATTTACTACACATTCTAAATCTTTTGGTAATAATGCTATTCTTTTTTCATTTTCTTTATCACTTTTTATAAAACCTATGTTTAACATTTTTCCCCCTTTTTATTCTACTTTCTTACTATATTTTTAGCATTTCTCCTAATTTTTTATCCCAGCCATCTATGTAATTAGTATCTAAACAAGCTGCTGGAGTAAAAGTAAGTTCGCCAAATATTGGCTCATTCATGTAATCATAAAAATCTACTCTTACAAATTTAAAAGGTTTAGCTAATATCTCAGCATATTCATACATTTTATCTATAGACTTCGGTTTTGTTATAACTAAATTCTCTGGTGCATTTTTTCCTGCTGGATTAATTTTCATTATTTTCCAGCTCTTATCCATAAAATAATATGTAGGTATTCCTAGATTTCTTCCCACACATACCATGCAAAATAGAGGTTTTCCATTAAAACAATATATTTTATAATCTTCAATGCTATTTTCATCTTTTGATTCTAAAAATTTTTCACAAATTATTTTTTTATTGACATTTCTATATTGCATTTCTGAATAAATTTTCCAAAATTCTGTTTTCATCCATTTATCAAGTTTTTCTTTTGTTTTTTTTATGTCTAATTTAGACTTATCTTCACAAATTATATTAAAACCAGCACCATGATTACATTTTAATACAAATTTATTTGGTAATTCATTAAAATTAATTTCACTCGAATTATTATATACACTAATTAATTCATTTAATATCTTTTCAAGTCCACACTCAATAACATATTCTCTTACCTTGTATTTATCAACACATTTAGTTATTAAGTTATTATTTACATAATCATTTAATTTCAAGTACATTAATTTTTCATTAAATGTTTGAGGATTTTCTAAATTAAGCTTTTTTTTAAATTTCAAATAGTAATTTATTTCACTAGCCTTTTTAGGTGATATATCAGTCATAACTTTTTTTAAATCCAAATAAATATCTTTTAATTTTTCCTTCATAATTCTCCCCTTATACAATAAATTATAATTCATTTTAAACATTAAACTTAAATTCAACAATATCTCCATTTTGCATTACATAGTCTTTGCCTTCTAATCTAATTAATCCTGCTTCTTTAGCCTTTTGATAAGAACCTAATTTTACTAGATCATCATAAGATACAATCTCTGCTTTTATAAATCCTCTTTCAAAGTCTGTATGTATCTTTCCAGCAGCTTGAGGAGCTTTTGTTCCTTTTTTTATTGTCCAAGCTCTAACTTCTTTTTTTCCTGCTGTTAAAAATGACATAAGTCCTAGTAAATCATAACTTGCTTTTATAACTTTATCTAGTCCTGATTCATCTAGTCCCATTGCTTCTAGCATTTCTTGTTTTTCTTCACCTTCTAGGCTAGATAATTCTTCTTCTATTTTTACACATAGAGGAACTACTTCTGAATTTTCTTGTTTAGCATATTCTTTTACTTTTTTTACATAATAATTTTCTTTTCCTATATCTGATTCAGAGATATTTGCTACATATAATATTGGTTTCATTGTAAGTAAAAATGCATCTTTTACAATTTCTTTTTCATCATCATTTAAATCTAAAGTTCTTGCTGGTCTTCCATCTTCTAGATGTGTTCTTATTTTCTTAAATATATCTTCTTCTGCTAAATATTTTTTATCTCCTTTTGCAAGTTTAGCAGCTCTTTCTATTCTTTTATTAACTGTTTCTAAATCTGCTAATACAAGTTCTAAGTTAATTGTTTCAATATCTCTTATTGGATCTACACTTCCATCTACATGTACTATGTTAGAGTCATCAAAACATCTTACAACTTCAACTATTGAATCTGTTTCTCTTATATGTGATAAGAATTTATTTCCTAATCCTTCACCTTTGCTTGCACCTTTAACTAAACCTGCAATATCTACAAATTCAATAATTGCATGTGTTATTTTTTCTGTTTCATACATTTTTCCAAGTACATCTAATCTTTCATCTGGTACTGGTACAACACCAACATTTGGTTCTATTGTGCAAAAAGGATAATTTGCGCATTCTGCTCCAGCATTTGTTATACTATTAAATAATGTACTTTTTCCTACGTTTGGTAAACCTACAATTCCTATTTTCATTTATTCTGTCCTTCCTAAATTTATTTATTCTTTATTTTGTTTTTTATTTTCTTTTGCAAAATCTTAGGTGGTAAATATTATTTACCACCTATATTATAATTATTTTTCTTTAATTTTGCAATAGTACTATTCTTCTTTACTAGCTTTTGCATATTTTTTGAGAGTGTTATATACCATTGCATTTACTGTTCCTGGTATATCTTTCTTTCCTGCTGGAACACCTGTTAATATTTCTATTCCTTCATCAATAGTAGATACTGCATATATATGGAACTTGCCATTTTTTACTGCATTTACTACTTCATCATCTAGATTTAAGTTTTGAATATTTTGTTTTGGTATTATTACACCCTGTTTTCCAGTTAAACCGTTTAACTTGCAAATTTCAAAATATCCTTCTATTTTTTCATTTACTCCACCAATTGCTTGGATTTCACCTTTTTGATTTACAGAACCTGTTGTTGCAATTCCTTGATTTATTGGAATTCCTGCTAAATTAGAAAGTAAAGCATAAAGTTCAGTACTTGATGCACTATCTCCATCTACTCCATTATATAACTGTTCAAAACATATACTTGCTGTAAGAGAAAGTGGCATATCTTTTGCAAATTTTTCACCTAAATATCCATTAAGTATTAAAATTCCTTTTGAATGTGATGAACCAGAAAGTTCAACTTCTCTTTCTATATCTATTATTCCTTTTTTACCTGTATAAGTATTTACTGTAATTCTTACAGGTTTTCCAAATGAATAATCTCCTATTGTCATTACTGTTAAACCATTTATTTGTCCTACTTTTTCACCATCTGTATCTATAAGTAAAGTGCCATCTTCTATCATTTCAGTATATCTTTCATCATATTTCTTTTGTCTATTTCTTCTTTCTTCTAGTGCTTTATCTATATAATCTGCAGTAACTACTTTAGCTCTATCTAATATTGCCCATGTAGCTGCTTCTGCAATAACCTGAGATAGCTCTCCAAACTTTGTAGATATTTTATTTTGATTCGATGATACTCTTGTTGAATATTCAGCTAGTCTTGCTACTGCAAATTTATCTAAATGTGGAAGTTCATCATCTTCACAATATCCATGTACAAATCTTGCTAAATCTTGAAGATTCTTTTCATTTAATGGTGCATCATCTTCAAATTCAACTTTTATTTTAAATAATTTTCTAAAATCTTGATCTACTGCAAGAAGTGTTTGATATACATTTTCATTACCAATTATTATTACTTTTAAATCTAGTGGTATTGGTTCAGGTTTTAGTGATACCATTACCATTGAAGATTTTTGTTCCATTGAATTATCTATTCCAAGTTCTTTATTTCTTAAAACCTTTTTTAGGTTATCATATACAATTGGGTTTGTTAGTAAATCATTTGCTTGGAATATTATATATCCACCATTTGCCTGGTGAAGTAGTCCTGGTCTTATCATTGTATAATCTGTTTTAAGTACACCATAATAATTTTCATATTCTAGTCTACCGAAAATATTACTAAATGAATAGTTACTATCCATTATTACTGGTGCACCTTCCATATTACTATTATCTATAAATAAATTTACTCTATAATTGTCCCATGGTTTTGTTTCTATGACTCTTGGACCTTGTTGTTCTTGAGGCTTTTTATCATCACCAATAAATTTAGATATGTTTTTTAATATATCTTTTTTTACACCATCTAAAAATTTGTTGATTTTTTTGTTTCTTTTAAATTTTGATTTTACAAATGTAATATGACCTTCAACAGATAATGATGCAATACTTGCTTGCCATTCATTTACCTTTTTTTCTGATTCTTGCTCTATTTCTTTTATTTTGCTAATTACCTGTATTATTTGTTCTTGAACAATTCCTGATTTACTTTCATATTCTTGTTTTATTTTATCATCTAACTTGTCAAAATCTTCTTCTTTTATTACTTTACCATCTAATACTGGCATCATATATATACCTGTATCTGATGCTTTTACTTGAAAGCCATATTTTGCAGATTGTGTGTTTAAATCTTCTAATAATTTATTTCTTTTATCTTGATATTTTTGTACAATTACATTTTTTTGTTTTTCAAAATCATTATTATTAAAAGTGCTTTTTATTTCTGTTTTAATGTCTTTTATAAATTTATCCATTGCATCTTTAAATTCTTGGCCTTGTCCAGCAGTAAAGCTGATTGCAACTGGTTCATTTGGATTTTCAAAGTTATATACATAGCACCAATCTTGAGGAACTTTTTTCATTTTACTTATTTTATTTAAATAGTTTTTAGTGTACATTGTTTTTCCTACACCAGATGGACCTTCTAGATATAAATTATATCCATTTACATCAACATTTAATCCAAATTTAAGTGATGCTATTCCTCTTTCTTGTCCTATACCATCATAATTTCTTTCTAATTCTTCTGTTGTGACAAATTTAAATATGTCTGGATTACATCTGTATTTTAATTTTTTCCATGATACTTCATTTGTATTCTTCATTTTTATTTCCTTTCTTAATTGCTATAAAGTAGAACTATATTTTACTTTTAAAAAATAATTTGTCAATAGTTTTATAGCAATATTTAAAAATCTTTTGTTTTTATTATGTACATTTTATTTTTGTTTATGAATTATAAACTTATAAATAATAAGTCATTAAAATTGCATCTCCATCTTTATAGTATTTATTTCTTCTTCCAACTTCTTTAAAACCATATGTTTTATATAATTTAATTGCAGGAAGATTATTATTATTTACTTCTAAGTTAATTTTTTCCATTTCATGTTCATATGCATATCTTAATATATAGCTTAGCATATTTGAAGCAAATCCTTGATTTCTTTTATCTATTTTTGTTACTATATTCATTATTTCCATTTCTTCAAATATAGTTCTAAATCCTGCAAATCCATATATTTCTTCATTTTGTTTTATTACTATATATTTTGAATCATCATAATCATCTTGAAGTACATCAAAGTTCCAAATATTAGGGAATTTTTCATAATCTAATTTTATTTTTTCTAAATCTGTATAGCTCATCTCTAAAATAGATATATCATCTGATTTACCTTCTTTTTGTCTTTGAGCTTGAGGTTTTCTTAAATACATTGGTGTTAAAGAATCTGAGTCTCCATAAATTCCATTATTATATCTATTAAGTCCAGCTAAGGCTACTCCTATTGCAAGAGGCTTTACATCTGTTAGGTACTCGTGTTTATTTATATCTTCACTATTTGCTTTTTCTATTGAAACTCTAGATAAATATAGCTGTTCTAATCTTGCTAAATCTATTCCATTATTTATATCTCCTAAGAAATATATTGGAAGTTTTAGATTATCTATATAATTAATTGCATCAGATATTGGCATCGCTTCTGGATTTTTGTATATAGAGAATTGTCCTTTTTTCATTTTATATATTGCAAAATATACATTATCATTTCTTGCATCTAATATTGATACATATTCTCCTTCACCTTTTTCTATTATTCCTAAGTATGCTAGAGCTTCTAGTGAATTTACTCCAACTACTGGAATATTTTTAGCATCTGCAAATGCTTTTACTGTAGCTATTCCTATTCTTATTCCAGTAAATGAACCTGGTCCTACTGAACATGCAATTAGTCCTATATCATCTAGTGTTAAATTTGTACTTTTAAATAGTTCATCTATCATTGGCATTAATGTTTCTGAATGCTCTTTTTCACTATAATTATGCATTTCTTTTATTATGTTATTATTCTCTAATATTGCTACTGAGCATATAGCCATTGAGGTATCAATAGAAAGTATTTTCATTTATATCTGTCCTTTCTTTATTAAAATTAATTGTCCTTATGAAGTATATTTTGTATATCATATTGCAATGTTGCTATTTTTTCTATCGCTTTTTATATACAACAACTCCCGTTCTCTTTATTTCTCCCTCTATCGGTGAATCTTCATCTATTTCTATTTTTTCAATAACATCAACATCTTTATCAAAACTTTGACTAATATCATCTAAAATTTTATAAAATTCTAATCCTTTTACTTCTCCTTCACAGTCTATCATTATATCAATATCACTTTCCTTTGTAGGAACATTTTTCGCATAAGAGCCAAATAATACTGCTCTTTTTACTTTAGTATCTTTCAATACTTTATTTAATATACTTTTAATATCTGCAATTGAATATATATCTTTTTTCATATTGCACCTCCTAAAATTGAGAGAATTTTACAAAATAATTATACATTAAATTTATTACATTTTTCAAGTATATATAAAAATAAAATGCATCTAAATTTAATAAAGATGCATTTATATATTTTTTAATTTGTTGTA